>JALYMT010000055.1 GCA_030773555.1 Actinomycetota bacterium
GTCCGACAGCAGCAGCGCGTGCACCTGCGCGCCGCGCGCGGCGAGCAGGGCACCGGCGAACAGGGCGTCCCCGCCGTTGTCGCCGGAGCCCACCAGGAGGTCGACGCGCCGGCCGTACGCGCCGCCCAGCAGGCGGACGCAGGTGGCCGCCAGCCCGGCGGCGGCCCGGTGCATGAGCGTCGACGCCGGCAGCTGGGCGATCAGGACGGCCTCGGCGCCGCGTACGGCGGCCGGCGCGTAGGCCCGTCTCACGCCGGCTCGCCCTCGGCCACGACCACGGCAGACGCGATGCCCGCGTCGTGGCTCAGGGACACGTGCCAATGCCGCACGCCGAGCTCCCGCGCCCGGGCGGCCACGGTGCCGCGGACCTCCACCCGGGGCCGCCCGCCCGAGGACGGATGCACCTCGGCGTCGGTCCACCGCAGCCCCACCGGCGCGCCCAGCGCCTTCGCGACCGCCTCCTTGGCCGCGAAGCGCGCCGCCAGCGACGGCAGCGGCAGGCGCTGCTCGTCCGCGGTGAACAGCCGGGGACGAAGGCCCGGGGTGCGCTCGAGCGCCCGGCCGAAGCGGTCGATGTCGACGACGTCGATGCCCACCCCGATGATCACGAGCCCAGCCCACCGCATCGGCGACCGGCGGCACAAGTCGGCCCCGAGGGCTACTCGACGGTGACCGACTTCGCCAGGTTGCGCGGCTGGTCGACGTCGAGGCCCTTGGCCAGCGCCAGCTCGCAGGCGAAGACCTGCAGCGGGACCGTGGCGACCAGCGGCTGCAGCAGCGTCGGGGTCTGCGGAACCCGGATCAGGGTGTCGGCGTACGGCGCGACGGCCTCGTCACCCTCCTCGGCGATCACGATCGTGCGGGCGCCGCGGGCCCGGATCTCCTGGATGTTGCTGACGATCTTGTCGTGCAGCATGCTGCGACCTCGCGGCGAGGGGACGACGACCACCACGGGCAGGCCCTGCTCGATCAGCGCGATCGGGCCGTGCTTGAGCTCGCCGGCGGCGAAGCCCTCGGCGTGCATGTAGGCGAGCTCCTTGAGCTTGAGCGCGCCCTCGAGCGCCACGGGATAACCGACGTGCCGGCCGAGGAACAACACCGCTTTCGCCCCGGCCAGCGAGCGCGCGAGCTCGCGTACGGGCTCGATGGTGTCGAGCACCCGGTCGAGCTGCTCGGGCACCGCCGCCAGCTGGCGGACCACGGAGGCGACCTCGTCGCCGTACTTCGTCCCGCGCACCTGCGCGAGATAGAGCCCGACGAGGTAGCAGGCCACCAGCTGGGTGAGGAAGGTCTTGGTCGCCGCCACCCCGATCTCGGGCCCGGCGTGGGTGTAGAGCACCGCGTCGGACTCGCGGGGAATGGTGGAGCCGTTGGTGTTACAAATGGCGATCACCCGAGCGCGCTGCTGGCGGGCGTGGCGCACCGCCATCAGCGTGTCCATCGACTCCCCCGACTGGGAGATCGCCACGACCAGGGTGGACCGGTCGACGATGGGATCGCGGTAGCGGAACTCGGAGGCGACCTCCACCTCGCAGGGGATGCGCGTCCAGTGCTCGATCGCGAACTTCGCGATCAGGCCAGCGTGGTAGGAGGTGCCGGCCGCGATGATGATCACCTTGTCGACCTCGCGGAGCTCCCCGTCGGAGAGCCGGACCTCGTCGAGGGTGAGGCTGCTGTCGGCCAGCCGCCCGAGCAGGGTGTCGGCGACCGCGCGGGGCTGCTCGGCGATCTCCTTGAGCATGAAGTACGGGTAGCCGCTCTTCTCGGCGGCCGAAGCGTCCCAGTCGACGTGGTACTCGTTCACGGGGGCCGGGGCACCGTCGAAGTCGGTGACAGTGATGCCCTCCCGGCGCAGCTCCACCACCTGGTCCTGGCCGAGCTCGACGGCCTCCCGGGTGTGGGCGATGAACGCGGCGACGTCGGAGGCGAGGAAGTTCTCGCCCTCCCCCCGGCCCACCACGAGGGGGGAGTTGCGCCGGGCGCCGACGACGACGTCGGGGGCGTCCTGGTGCACCGCGACCAGGGTGAAGGCTCCCTCCAGGCGGCGGCACACCCGGCGCAGCGCCTCGGCGAGATCACCGCCGGCGGCCGGGAACTCCTGCTCGAGGAGATGGGCGACCACCTCGGTGTCGGTGTCGGACACCAGCTCGTGCCCGCGGTGCTCGAGCTCGTCGCGCAGCCGGGCGAAGTTCTCGATGATGCCGTTGTGGATCACCGCGAGCGACGACGTGCAGTCGAGGTGCGGGTGGGCGTTGCGGTCGTTGGGCGCACCGTGCGTCGCCCACCGGGTGTGCCCCATCCCCGTGCTGCCCTCGGGCAGCGGGGCGGCGTCGAGGGCCGCCTTCAGGTTGGCCAGCTTGCCCGCCCGCTTCTCGGTGACCAGCTTGGAGTCGGCGAGGACGGCGACGCCGCCCGAGTCGTATCCCCGGTACTCGAGGCGTCCCAACCCCTCGAGTACGACGTCCAGCGCCGGCTTCGGCCCGACGTAACCCACGATGCCGCACATGACAGACCAGGCTAGCCGGGGCTCGGCCCGGCGACCGGGACGTCGGCCCGGCGAGCGTCGCGGCGGACGTACCGCTTGCCGCTCGAGCCCTACAGGGCGAGCTCGGTGCGCACCACGCCGGCGAGGCGTTCGGCGAGCGCGGCGGCCTGCTCGCCGCTGGGTGCCTCCACCATGACGCGGACCACCGGCTCGGTGCCACTGGGACGCAGCAGCACCCGGCCGCGCTCCCCCAGCTCGGCCTGCGCGTTGGCGACGCACTCCTGCAGGGCGGCGGCGGTGTCGACGCGGGTCCGGTCGACCCCCGCGACGTTGACGAGCACCTGCGGGAGGCGCGTCATCACCGCGGCGAGCTCGGCGAGCGGCTTGCCGGTCGCCGCGACCCGGCTGAGCAGCTGCAGCGCGGTGAGGATGCCGTCTCCGGTGGTGGCGGCGTCGAGCAGCACGACGTGCCCGGACTGCTCCCCGCCCAGGGAGTAGCCCCCGGCCTTCATCGCGGCCAGCACGTAGCGGTCGCCGACGGCGGTCTCGACGACGTGCACGCCCTCGCGCCGCATGGCGAGCCGGAAGCCGAGGTTGCTCATAACGGTGGCGACCACGGTGTCGGCCCGCAGGGTGCCGGCCTCCCGCAGGCCCAGCGCGAGGATCGCGAGGATCTGGTCGCCGTCGACGAGCTCCCCCCGGGCGTCGACGGCCAGGCACCGGTCGGCGTCGCCGTCGTGGGCGATGCCCACGTCGGCGCCGTGCTCGCGTACCGCGGCCTGCAGTAGCTGGGGGTGGGTGGAGCCGCACCCGTCGTTGATGTTGTAGCCGTCGGGGGTGTCGCACAGGGAAATGACGTCGGCACCTGCCCGCCGCAGCACCTCCGGCGCCACCACCGAGGCCGCCCCCTGCGCGCAGTCGACGACCACGCGCAGCCCGTCGAGCGGGTGGGTCAGGGTCGCGAGCAGATGCCGCAGGTAGGTCTCCGAGCCCCCCGCGTCCAGCCGTACGCGCCCCACCCCCGCGCCGGTGGGCCGCTCCCAGCGCTCCCCCAGTCGGCGCTCGATGGCGTCCTCGAGCTCGTCGGGCAGCTTGCCGCCACCGCGGGCGAACAGCTTCAGGCCGTTGTCGGGCATCGGATTGTGGGAGGCGGAGAGCATCACGCCGAGATCGGCGTCGGCAGCAGCGGTGAGGGTGGCGATCGCGGGGGTGGGCAGCACCCCGACGTCGAGCACGTCGATGCCGGCGCTCGCGAGCCCGGCCGCAACCGCCGCGGAGAGCAGCTCACCCGACGCCCGCGGGTCACGTCCGAGGACGGCACGGGGACGCCGACTCTCGCCCGTGCCCGTGCTCCCGTTCCCGAGCACATGAGCGGCCGCCAGTGCCAGCTCCAGGGCGAGCTCCGGGGTGAGGTCCCGGTTAACCACTCCGCGCACTCCGTCGGTGCCGAACAGTCGTCCCACGCGTGCGTCCTCTCGCGACAGCGACCTGCCCCGGGGCTGACGGGCCACCGGGGCAGAAGTCTGGCGGCGGGATTTCGGTCGACCCCGCGGCAGCGCCTAGCGCTTGCTGTACTGCGGGGCCTTGCGCGCCTTCTTCAGCCCGTACTTCTTGCGCTCCGTGGCGCGCGCGTCGCGGGTGAGGAAGCCGGCCTTCTTCAGCGGGGCGCGGTTGCCCTCGACGTCGATTCCGTTGAGCGCCCGCGCGATGCCGAGCCGCAGCGCGCCGGCCTGACCGGAGACTCCGCCACCGGCGATGCGGGCGATGACGTCGTACTGCCCGTCGAGCTCGAGGATCCGGAAGGGCTCCTTGACCTGCTGCTGGTGCACCCGGTTGGGGAAGTACTCCTCGAGGCTGCGCCCGTTGACGGTCCACGAGCCGCGACCGGGAATCAGGCGGACCCGGGCGATCGCCTCCTTGCGCCGCCCGGTGGCCGCGCCCGGCGCGGTCACGACCACGCGCTCCACGGGGGCCGCCGACGGGGAGCTCTCGGTGGTGTAGCTGCCGGCGAACTCCGGGTCGCCGGAGTCGGCGGCCTCGGTGGCCGCGGCGGAGACGTCGACGGACGGGTCGGTCACGGGGTTCCTCTTCCTCAGTTGCTGCCGGTCGCGGCGTCCACGGGCTGCTGCGCGACCTGCGAGATGGCGTAGGGCGCGGGCTGCTGGGCCGAGTGCGGATGCTCCGGGCCGGCGTAGACCTTCAGCTTCGAGAGCATCGCCCGACCGAGCGTGTTCTTCGGCAGCATGCCGCGCACCGCCTTCTCCACGGCCTTGCGCGGATCCTTCTCGAGGAGCTCGCGATAGGGCACCGCCCGCAGCCCGCCCGGATAGCCGGAGTGCCGATAAGCCATCTTCTGCTCGCGCTTGCTGCCCGTCATCGCGACCTTCTCGGCGTTGACGATCACGACGAAGTCGCCCATGTCCATGTGCGGGGCAAAGGTCGGCTTGTGCTTGCCACGCAGCAGCACAGCGGTCTGGCTGGCCAGCCGGCCGAGGACGACGTCGGTCGCGTCGATGACGTGCCACTGGCGGGAGATGTCGCCGGGCCTGGGGCTGAACGTGCGCACGGTGGAAGCCTTCGTTCTACGGTCGGGGCTCGGATGGTGCCGTCTGGAACCAACGGCGTCTCCGCACGGCAGCCGCCCAGGCTACCCGGTCCCCCGGAGGGGGCCAAGTCCGGGGCCCGGCGTCAGCGGAGCCGGGCGACCCGACTCTCGTCCCACACCGGCTGGGAGGCCTCGTAGACCCGGCCGTCACCACCGAACACCAGGAATCGGTCAAAGCTGCGGGCGAACCACCGGTCGTGCGTCACGGCGAGCACCGTGCCCTCGTACGCGGCCAGCGCCGCCTCGAGCGCTTCGGCGCTCGCCAGGTTGAGGTTGTGGGTGGGCTCGTCGAGCAGCAGGAGGGTGACGCCGGCCAGCTCCAGGCGCAGGATCGCGAAGCGTGCCTGCTGCCCTCCCGACAGCGCATCGAAGGCGTTGTCCGCCTGCCGGTCGAGCTCGTAGCGGCGCAGCGCGCCCATCGCCGCCCCGCGCTGCAGCGCATGCTCGGCGGCGAGCACGTCGACCAGGGTGCGCCCCAGCAGCTCGGGAGAGTCGTGGGTCTGGGTGAAGTGGCCGGGCACGACCCGCGCGCCCAGCCGCCAGCTCCCGGTGTGCGGGACCGGCGATCCGGTGAGCAGCCGGAGGAAGTGCGACTTGCCCGATCCGTTGCTCCCCAGCACGGCGACCCGGTCGCCGTAGAACACCTCGAGGTCGAACGCCGCCATCAGCCCGGTCAGCTCGAGGCGCTCGCAGGTGACGGCGCGCACGCCGGTACGCCCGCCGCGCAGGCGCATGCGCACCTGCTGCTGAGGTGGGCGTTGCTCCGGCGGGCCCTCGGCCTCGAAGCGCTCCAGCCGTTTCTCCGCCGCGTGGTAGCGACTGGACATGTCGGAGTTGTAGGCGGCCTTCTGGCGGTAGAAGAGCACCAGCTCCTTGAGCCGGACCCACTCCTCCTCCCAGCGCCGGCCGAGCTCGTCGAGACGTTCGTGGCGCTCGCGCCGCGCCTCGGGGTAGGTCGCGAATCCCCCGCCGTGGGTCCAGGCCGAACCACCCTCCACCGTCACGATCCGGGAGGCGGTCCGGGCGAGCAGCTCGCGGTCGTGGGAGACGAACAGCACCGTCTTCGGCGTCTCGAGCAGCGCCTCCTCCAGCCAGCGCTTGCCTGGCACGTCGAGGTAGTTGTCGGGCTCGTCGAGCAGCAGCACCTGGTCGGGGCCGCGCAGCAGCGCCTCGAGCATCAGCCGCTTCTGCTCCCCGCCCGACAGGGAGCGCACCTGCCGCCACTGGGCGCGGTCGTACGGCACGCCGAGCGCGGCGGTCGTGCAGGTGTCCCAGAGCACCTCGGCCTCGTAGCCGCCGGCGTCGGCCCAGTCGGCGAGGGCCTGGGCGTAGCGCAGCTGGGCCGGCTCGTCGTCGAGCTCCATCATCCGCAGCTCGGCGAGGTCCATCTCCTCGGCGGCGGCGCGCAGCCGAGGGGGAGCGACCGACAGGAGCAGGTCGTGCACCGTGCGGTCGTCGCCGACCGACCCGACGAACTGGCGCATCACCCCCAGACCGCCGCTGGCCGTCACGGCGCCGGCCTGGGGGCGCAGATCGCCCGCGACCAGGCGCAGCAGCGTCGTCTTGCCGGCGCCGTTCACGCCCACCAGGGCAACCTTCGCGCCCTCGCCCACGCGGAACGAGACCCCGTCGAGCAGGACGCGCCCGTCGGGGAGCTGGTGGCGCAGTCCGGAGACGTCGACGTGGCCGCGAGAGAGCACGAGGAAGAGGATGGGGCCGAGGGGGGCGCCGCCGCCACCAGGTAAGCCCCACCGGCCGGCAGGTGTCGGTCAGCTCGGGCGGGCCGGCCCCAGGGTGCGAACCTGGCGGGCGAGGGCGACCCGCCGCGCCAGCAAGTCCTCCGGGGGATAGCGGACCTCCTCGAGCGTGAGCCCGCGGGCCGCGAGCACGGTCACCTCGGGCGACCGCACCCGGGCCGCGAGCACGCCGGCCGGCCAGGAGGTCGCTCGACGGCCCTCGCCGACGACGAGCAGGGCACCGATCAGCGCGCGCACCATGGAGTGGCAGAACGCGTCGGCCTCCACCGTCGCCACGGCGAACCCCGCCCTGTCGCGCTCCCAGTCGAGGCGCAGCAGAGTACGGACGGTGCTCGCCCCTGCCCGTCGGCGACAGAAGGCGGCGAAGTCGTGGGTTCCCAGCAGCGGGACGGCTGCCGCCCGCATGGCCGCCAGGTCCAGGCGGCGGGCATGCCAGATCACCTCGTGGCGGCGCAGCGGGTCGACGCCCGCCGGGTCGTCGCTGACGCGGTAGGCGTAGCGGCGGGCCAGGGCGGCGAAGCGGGCGTCGAAACCGGGCGGTGCGGCGCCGACGCGGGTCACCCGGATGTCGGCGGGCAGCACGCCCGCGAGCCGGCGGAGCAGGGACGCAGCCGCCGCCTCCCAGATCGCGGGCGGCACGTCGAGGTGCGCGAC
>JALYMT010000056.1 GCA_030773555.1 Actinomycetota bacterium
GCGCGGGGGTCGTCGAGGAGGGCGGCCACCACGGCGACGGCGACCGGCCAGTGCGCGGGGAACTGGGCGTCCAGGTAGCGCAGCTCGTACCACCCGCGGGGGCGGACGGGCGGGAACAGGGTGCTGAGGTGGTAGTCGAGGTCGGCTCGGGTGACCGAGCCGCTGCCCACCCACTCCCCAAACGTGCATCCCGGGTCGGGGAGCCAGGGGCCCGTGGGCCGGCGCCACAGCATCACCGGGGCCGCCAGCACCTCGGCCGCCCACGTCCGGGCGGGGTCGGCGCCGGAGTCGCGGCGCCGCTCGGCCGGGTCGAGTGCGAGCCACACCGCCTGCCGGCCCGAGCGCCAGCCAGAGGGCCGCCCGCCCGAGAAGGGGGAGTTGGCGAAGGCCGCGACCAGCACGGGACCCAGGGCGTGGGCCAGGGCCCAGCGCCGGGCGGCGTCCGCGGCGTCGGCACCCACGTCGACGCACACCTGGATCGCGGCCGTGGAGCACATCATCCGGCGCCCAGCCGGCCCGCGGGCGTCGAAGTACGCCTCCATCGCGGCGTAGCGCGGGGCCTCGAGCTGGCGACGGGGCGAGCGCAGCGGGTCGAGCCCCAGACCGTACAGGGACAGGCCGGCGGCGGCGAGGCCCGGTGCGATGGCGGTCAGGTCGGACTGCAGCGCGGAGATGCAGCCGGCGGGCCCGAGCGAGGGAGGGGAGCTGAGCTCGAGCTGCCCACCCGGCTCGTAGGTGATCGAGCACCCGCCGGGCAGCGGCGCCAGCGGCTCGACGGCCGCCTGCAGCCGGGCCAGGGGGACGGGCAGGTGCGGTGCTGACGCGTCGACGACGAGCCACTCGGACTCGACGCCGACGAGGCCGGGTGGACCGGTCTTGAAGCACACCCCCGCGACGTGCTCGACCACGTCCGCCACCGTGAGGGGAGGACAGGAGGTGGCGGCGGCGGCGGGCATCGCGGCACCGTACCCAACGCGGGCGGCGCGCGTGAATCCGACGGGTGGGCGCAAGCCGCCGGAAATTCGGGCTCCCCTCGCCGCGCCGCGTTGAGCGGGCCGGTCAGAGAGAGTAGAAGTTCGACGCGACGAAAAGTCACGACCACTCTCGGTAGTCACCGCGGGGGTCCTGTGCCAGACGTAAACCGGAAAGAGGCACTTCTTCATGTTTCTCGCCCGACCCCAGCAGCGCCGTGCGATCGCTGCTCTTGCCGCGTCGGCGGTGGCCTTCGGCGGTTCCGCGGCCCTCGTCAGCACGAGCACCGGCGTGGCCTCCAGCCACCGCGAGGCGCCACTGATCCTCAACGACCCCGCGGTCGACAACACCGACCTCTACGCGTTCGTCAGCCCGGACAAGCCCGGGACCGTGACGCTGATCGCAACTGGCTGCCCTAAACGGGGAGGTGGACTCGCTAGACGACGAGAACCTGCTGTTCAAGCAGACCTACACGCTGCAGCGGATCAAGGGTCGCGGGAAGCCGGTGACGCTCGTACGCGACGCGCCCGTCGCCCCTCGCACGTGGGTGACGCCTCGATGCCGAACTACGCCGACCTGCGCGCCGAGTCGATCGTCGGCTTCAAGGGGGGCAAGAAGAGCTTCGTCGGCCAGGCCGACGACTCGTTCTTCCTCGACCTGCGGATCTTCGACCTGCTCTACGGCGGGGACCTGAGCGAGCGGGGCGCGGACACCTGGACGGGTTCAATGTCAACACCATCGCCCTGCAGGTGCCGTTCTCGGAGGTGACGCGCGAGGGCGAGCCCGTGATCGGCGTCTGGAGCACGACGTCGCGACCGGGCATGCGGGTCACGAAGAAGGACGGCACCCAGAAGTACTCCGGCAAGCACGTCGACGTGTCGCGCCTGGGCAACCCGCTGGTCAACGAGGTCGTCGTGCCCGCGGGGCTCAAGGACGCGTTCAACGCGCTCGCCCCGCGCTACGACGCCAACGTGCCCGCCACCGGCCAGCGGGTCCTCGACCCCGAGGTGCCCAAGCTGATCGAGAAGATCTACGGGATCCCGGCGCCCAAGACTCCCCGGAACGACCTGTTCGCGATCTTCCTCACCGGCGTCAAGGGCCTCAACAAGCCGGCCGGCACCGTGCGGCCCGCCGAGCTCCTCCGGCTGAACACCTCCATTCCGGCCTCGGCGACCCCCAGCCGCCTCGGTGTCCTGGGTGGCGACAACGCCGGCTTCCCCAACGGCCGCCGGCTCACCGACGACGTCGTCGACATCGGGCTGCAGGCGCTCGAGGGGGCCGTGCGCACCGGCAAGATCGTCGAGCCGCTGGCGGAGGGGGACAAGGTCGACGAGAACGACAAGGCCTTCGGGCCGTCGTTCCCGTACGTCGCGCTGCCGCACTCGGGCTCGAAGGTGCGCGCAGGCAGCACGACCGCCGGCCTGCAGACTCCCAGCGGCGGCAGCAACGCCGGCGCCGGGGGCACGGCGGGCGAGACCAGCACGGAGGCCAGCGCTGGCGCCCAGGCGGCTCCGACGGCTGCCGGCACCGTCGCAACGACCTCACCGCTGCTCCCGGCCGGGGCGACCGCGCTGGGCGTCGGGTTCCTGGCGGTCGGCCTCGCGCAGCTGCGTCGCGGCCGCAAGCTGGCGCGCCGCACCAGCTGAGCTAGCGCCGAGGCTGACCCCGGGCCCAGGGCCTAAACGATGACGGGCCCGGGGTCAGCCGCGGCCGCCGAAGGTGTTGCAGGCGGTGACGTCAGCGCTGCGCAAGCCGCGCAGGAACCACTCGCGCCGGTCCTGGGACGAGCCGTGCGTCCAGGACTCCGGATCGACCCGGCCCTGGGTGGTGCGCTGGATGTTGTCGTCTCCGACCGCCTCGGCCGCGTCGATGGCCTCGGCGATGTCCTGCTCGCGCAGCGCGATCCCGTCCTCCCCGCGCCGGTCGGCCAGCGTGCTCCACACGCCCGCGTAGCAGTCCGCCTGCAGTTCCAGCCGCACGGACGCCGCGTTGTGCTGCGCGGGATTCTGCTGTTGGAGCTGGCGCACCCGCTGCTCGGTGCCCGTGATGCGCTGGATGTGGTGGCCGAACTCGTGGGCGACGATGTAGGCCTGCGCGAACTCGCCCTCGGCTCCGAAGCGCTCCTGGAGCTGCCCGAGGAAGTCGAGGTCGAAGTAGATGCGCTCGTCCGCGGGGCAGTAGAACGGGCCGGTAGAGGCGCTGGCCTGGCCGCAGCCGGTGTTGGTGGCCCGGCCGAAGAAGGCGAGCCGGGGTGGGCGGTACTCGACCCCGCGGCGGGCGAACTCGTCCTGCCACACCTCGTCGGCGACGTTGTAGACCTTGATGATGCGGCAGTCGGTGTAGCGGTCGAGCGCGCCCTCGGTGTTGCAGCGCCGCTGGAGCTCCTCGCGGGACTCGCTCGCGGCGGCGCCGTTGACGCTGGTCGAACCCGGGACCGTGCCCCCGAGCGTGGGCCCGCCGCCACCGCCGCCGCCCACCACCCCGAAGAACAGGTACGCCAGCAGCCCGACGATGCCCAGGCCGCCGCCGCCGACCAGGGCCCCGCCGCCGAGGCCGCTGCCGAACCCCCCGCCGCGGCGGTCCTCCACGCCCGAGAGGTCGACCCCGGACTCGTCGAACTGCATCTGGTTCCTCCTGCTCGCCGCTGTTGGCCTGCCGACCGCTGCCTGCCGACCGCTGCCTGCTGACCGCTGCCTGCTGACCGCTGCCTGCGACGGTCGATAATGCCCTGCCCGGGCAATCGCCGAGCGGGCGGAGCCGGCGATCGGGGCCGCGTGGAAGATTCGGCCGCCGGGGATCGCTGAACGTTCGGAGCAGACCCTCGACGCCCCCGGAGCCCCGCCTTTATGATCACCGCGACCGACCTCGAGCTGCGCGCCGGGTCACGCCTGCTGCTGCAGCCGACGACCCTGCGGGTCGGCCCCGGTGAGCGCGTCGGCCTGGTGGGTCGCAACGGAGCCGGCAAGACCACCCTCACCCGGGTGCTGGCGGGCGAGAGTGCGCCGGCGGCCGGGTCCGTGACCCGCTCCGGGCCGGTGGGCTACCTGCCCCAGGACCCCCGTACGGGCGATCTCGAGGTCCGCGCCCGCGACCGCGTGCTCGCCGCACGCGGCCTCGACGAGCTCCTGCAGCGGATGCGGGACAGCGAGGGGCAGATGGCCAGCGCGAACGCCTCGGTCCACGAGCGGGCGATGAAGCGCTGGGCGCAGCTGGAGGCCGAGTTCCAGGCGCGGGGCGGCTACGCCGCCGAGGCCGAGGCCGCCTCGATGGCGGCCAGTCTCGGGTTGCCCGAGCGGGTGCTCGACCAGCCCCTGCGTACCCTCAGCGGCGGCCAGCGCCGGCGGGTCGAGCTGGCCAGGATCCTCTTCAGCGACGCCGGCGGCCCCGGCGGCACGCTGCTGCTGGACGAGCCCACCAACCACCTCGACGCCGACTCGGTCGTCTGGCTGCGTGACTACCTGCGGGTCCACCGGGGCGGGTTGATCGTGATCAGCCACGACGTCGCCCTGCTCGACGAGACCGTCAACCGGGTCTTCCACCTCGACGCCAACCGCTCGGTCATCGACGTCTACAACGTCGGCTGGCGGGCGTACCTCACCCAGCGGGAGCAGGACGAGCGGCGCCGCCAGCGCGAGCGCGCCAACGCCGAGAAGCAGGCCTCGGCCCTGCACGCCCAGGCCGACCGGATGCGCTATAAGGCGACCAAGGCGCGGGCCGCGCAGAACATGGAGCGCCGGGCCGAGCGGCTGCTCACCGGGCTCGCCGAGCAGCGCCGGGACGACCGGGTGGCGAAGCTGCGCTTTCCGCAACCCGCGCCGTGCGGCCGTACGCCGCTCACGGCGAGCGGGCTGTCGAAGTCCTACGGTTCGCTCGAGGTGTTCACCGGCGTCGACCTCGCCGTCGACCGGGGGAGCCGGGTGGTGATCCTCGGGCTCAACGGGGCGGGCAAGACCACTCTGCTGCGGCTGCTGGCCGAGGTCGAGCGCCCCGACAGCGGCGAGGTGCATCCCGGCCACGGGCTCAAGTTGGGCTACTACGCCCAGGAGCACGAGACCCTCGACAACGACCGCACCGTGCTGGAGAACCTCCGTACGGCCGCGCCCGACCTCGCCGACGTCGAGGTGCGACGGGTGCTGGGTTCGTTCCTGTTCTCCGGCGACGACGTCGACAAGCCGGCGGGGGTGCTCTCCGGAGGCGAGAAGACCCGCCTCGCCCTCGCCCGGCTGGTCGTGTCCAGCGCCAACGTGCTGCTGCTCGACGAGCCCACTAACAACCTCGACCCCGCCAGCCGCGGCGAGGTGCTCGGTGCCCTGGGTGCCTATCCGGGCGCGGTCGTGCTCGTGACCCACGACGAGGGGGCGGTGGACGCCCTCGCCCCCGAGCGGGTCGTGCTGTTGCCCGACGGCGTCGAGGACCTGTGGAGCCCCGACTACGCCGACCTCGTCACCCTCGCCTGAGATCTCGACGGAAGGTCCAGCAGGCGTATCAATCGGGCTAGGGCGGGCACTTGATCTGATACGGGATGTCGCGCACGAGCGAGGAGAGATCGGTGGCCGAGAGCCTGAAGAAGGGCGCGCGTATCACTGGCGGCGATCGGAACAAGCTGGCCAGTGAGCTGAAGAAGAAGTACAGCGGCGGCTCGAGCATCCGGGCCCTTGCCGACGAGACCAACCGCAGCTACGGATTCGTCCACCGCATGCTGACCGAGTCCGGCGTGCAGCTGCGCGGTCGCGGCGGCGCGACCCGGGGTGCGAAGAAGACGGGCTGACTCCGGTTCCCTGCCGGGCACACGGGCGGGCCGTCGACTCCTGGTCGGGGCCCGCCCGTGCCCGGTGTACGCCGGGAGGCTCCCGGCGGGGGAATCGCTGTGGGCGTACCGCGCGCCGGAAGGCGGGCTTCCCGGCCGCGTGTTACCCAGGACATCCCACCCGCCGCCGCGGAGGGAGCCACCCCCGGAGGTCGCCGATGTCCGCACAAGCCCCGTGGGTGATGCTCCGCTCGTACACCCGCGACGAGAACGTCGCCCGCCAGCGGCTGACGCCCGGCACGATGCGGCGCATCGGAGGCTTCGCCCGCCCGTACCGCCGTGACCTGGCGTTCTTCCTGGGTCTCGTCGTCGTCAGCGCGGTCCTGGTGGTGGCCACGCCGCTGCTGCTCAAGGTCATCATCGACGAGGGCGTCACTCCGGGTCGTCGGGACGTCGTGATCCTGGTGTCCCTGGGTGTTGCCGGTTTGGCCGTGCTCGACGCGGTGCTGTCGTTGGCCACCCGCTGGTTCTCCTCCCGCATCGGCGAGGGCCTCATCTACGACCTGCGCACCGCGGTCTTCTCCCACGTCTCGCGCATGCCGGTCGCGTTCTTCACCCGCACCCAGACGGGGTCGCTGGTGAGCCGCCTGAACAGCGACGTCGTCGGCGCGCAGCAGGCCTTCACCTCGACGCTCTCCTCGGTCGTGTCCAACGTCGTGAGCCTGGTCCTCGTGCTCGCCACCATGCTCGTGCTGTCGTGGCAGATCACCCTGGTCGCGCTCCTGCTCCTCCCCGTCTTCGTGCTTCCCGCCCGCTGGGTCGGCCGCAAGCTCGCCGACATCAGCCGAGAGTCGATGCAGCTCAACGCGGCCATGAGCCAGACGATGACCGAGCGCTTCAACGTCTCGGGCGCACTGCTGGTGAAGATCTTCGGCCGCCTCCCCGGGGAGTCGGCGGCGTTCGCTGCCAAGGCGGAGCGGGTTCGCGACATCGGCATCGTCTCGGCGATGTACAGCCGGGTGTTCTTCACGGCGCTGACCCTGATCGCCTCGCTGGCCATGGCGCTCGTGTACGGCATCGGCGGCCTGCTCGCCATTCGGGGCCAGCTCGAGATCGGCACGCTGGTCGCCCTGGCCGCGCTGCTGGGCCGGCTCTACGGGCCGCTCACCGCGCTGTCGAACGTCCACGTCGACGTGATGACGGCCCTGGTCAGCTTCGAGCGGGTCTTCGAGGTGCTCGACCTCCCCCCCATGGTCGACGACAAGCCCGGCGCCGTCCGGCTGCCCCCGGGGGCGGGCCCGGGGGGCAGCTCCGCGATCGAGTTCGACGCGGTTTCCTTCGCCTATCCGGGCGCCGACGAGGTGTCCCTCGCTTCCCTCGAGTCCGTCGCCGCTCTCGACGCAGCACCCGCCGAGCCGGTGCTGCACGACGTGTCCTTCCGGGCCGAGGCCGGCACCCTGGTGGCCCTGGTTGGGCCGTCGGGAGCGGGCAAGACGACGATCACCGCCCTGGTCTCCCGCCTGTACGACGTCACCTCCGGGACCGTCCGGGTGGGCGGGCACGACGTGCGTGACGTGACGTTGGAGTCCCTGCACGACGCGATCGGCGTCGTCGCCCAGGACGCGCACATGTTCCACGACACCATCCGCGCGAACCTGCTCTACGCCCGCCCGGGTGCGACCGAGGAGGAGCTGGTCGCCGCCTGCCGCTCGGCGCAGATCTGGGACCTGGTGGGCTCCCTGCCCGAGGGTCTCGACACCGTGGTCGGCGACCGCGGCTACCGCCTGTCGGGAGGCGAGAAGCAGCGGCTGGCGATCGCCCGGCTGCTCCTCAAGGCCCCGGGCGTCGTGGTGCTCGACGAGGCCACCGCCCACCTGGACTCCGAGTCCGAGGCGGCTGTGCAGCGCGCCCTCAAGACCGCGCTCGCCGGGCGCACGTCCCTCGTCATCGCCCACCGGCTCTCCACCATCCGCGACGCCGACCAAATCCTCGTCGTCGACGGGGGACGCATCGTCGAGCGCGGGCGCCACGACGAGCTGCTCGCGCAGGACGGGCTCTACGCCGAGCTCCACCGCACCCAGTTCGAGCGGCAGGTCCTCGCGGACGCCGGCGAGCTCGTCCCGAGCGGCTGACTGCGGCCACGCCCGCCACGAGCAGGGAGCGAATCCAGGGCTCCTCCGGCCCGGGCCGTGCCCCACTTCCTAGAGCGCGCGCAGCGCCCCGCCGTCGACCGGCAGCATCAGTCCGGTGAGGTACGACGCGGCGGGGGAGAGGAGGAAGGCGGCGGCCCGGCCGAACTCCTCGGGGCGGCCGTAGCGCCGCAGCGGAATGGCCGCCTCGGCCTCCCGGCGCTGGTCCGCACTGCGACCGCTGGCCGCGTCCAGCTCGCGGACCCGGTCGGTGTCCAGGCGTCCGGGCAGCAGCCCGTTGACGCGGATGCCGCGCGGGCCGAGTTCATCGGCCAGTGTCTTCGCGAGCATCGCCAGGCCGGGACGCAGCCCGTTGGAGATCGCCAAGCCGGCGATCGGCTGCCGTACGGAGCTCGACAGCACGAAGGCGATCGCGCCGCCCCCCTCGGGTCCCTCCGGCAGGGCCGCGGCGGTCGAACGGGCCATCCGCACGGCGCCCAGGAAGACCGACTCGAAGGCGTCGCGCCAGGCGTCGTCGCCCAGCTTCGTGGCGCTGCCCGGCGGCGGCCCCCCGACGCTGACCAGCGCTCCGTCCAGCCGGCCGTAGCGAGCCCGGGCCGCGGCTACCAGGCGCTCGGCCGTGCCGGATTCACCGATGTCACCGGGAATTCCGAGGGTCGAATCGGAGCCCAGCTCGGCGGCGGCCGCCCGTACCGCATCTTCCGAGCGGGAGCAGAGCACCACCCGGGCTCCCTCGGCAACCAACACTTCGGCAGTCGCCCGGCCCAGCCCGCGGGTTCCACCGGTGACGACGTACACGCGATCGCGCAGACCCAGGTCCATGAGGGCATCCTGCCGCTTCCGGACCCCGAGAATCCCCCGCTGTGCCCTCCGCATACCGTGAGGGGCGTGCGCACGGGATCCGAGGACGACGTCCGGGCCTGGCTGAGCGCGGCCCGTCGGGTGGTGGTGCTCACGGGGGCGGGCATCAGCACCGAGTCGGGCATCCCCGACTTCCGCGGCCCGCAGGGCGTGTGGACCCGCGACCCGCAAGCGCAGCGGCTGTTCACCTTGCAGAACTACGTGGCCGACCCCGAGGTGCGCCGACAGGCGTGGCGCAACCGACGGGAGCACCCGGCGTGGTCGGCCCGGCCGAACGCCGGGCACGAGGCGCTGGTCACCCTCGAGCGGGCCGGCATCCTGCGCGCCCTGATCACGCAGAACATCGACGGTCTGCATGCGCGGGCGGGCAGCAGCCCGGACGTCGTCGTCGAGATCCACGGAAACCTGTTCGGGGTCGAGTGCCTCGGCTGCGGCGCGCGGACCACCATGCGCGCCGCGCTCGAGCGGGTTGACGCCGGTGACCCGGATCCCCGCTGCCTGCGCTGCGGCGGCATCCAGAAGAGCGCCACGATCTCCTTCGGGCAGCTGCTTGACCGCGGCGTGCTCGCCGCCGCCGTTGCGGCGGCCAAGGACAGCGACCTCTTCCTCGCCGTCGGTACCACCCTGCAGGTGCAGCCCGCCGCCACCTTGGCCGAGCTGGCCGTCACCTCCGGTGCCCGGCTGGTCATCGTCAACCGCGATGTCACCCCGTACGACGGGCTCGCCTCGGCACTGGTCCGCACGCCCATCGGCGAGGTGCTGCCCCGGCTCGTGCCCGCTCCCGTGCGGTGAGCGGGCGGGTCCGCCCCAGGCCGTTGCGCGTCGGCGACCTGGTGGCGGTGGTGGCACCCAGCGGACCCCTCGACCCGGTTCGCCTCGAGCGCGGCTTCACCCTGCTGCGCTCGTGGGGGCTGACCGTCGCCGCGGGCGCCCACGTGCTCGCCCGGGCCGGCTCACCCCTGGGCTACCTCGCCGGTGCCGACGCCGAACGGGCCGCGGATCTGCAGCGGGCCTGGACCGACCCGCAGGTCGCCGCCGTCCTGTGCGCGCGCGGCGGATACGGCGCGACGCGTCTCCTGCCGTTCCTCGACTGGGACGCGATGCGGGCCGCGGGTCCGAAGGTCCTGCTCGGCTCCAGCGACATCACCGGCCTGCACGACGCGTTCGCGGTCGAACTCGGGCTGGTCACGCTGTTCGGGCCCATGGTCGCCGCCGAGGTGGTGGCGGGGGAGTCGCCCGACCCGGTCACCGTCGAGGAGCTGCGCCGGGCGCTCCTCGCACCCGAGACCGCCACGGAACTGACCGGTCGGGACACCCGGACGGTGGTGGCGGGGCGCGCGGAGGGCACCCTCGGAGGAGGGACGCTGGCCCTGCTGGCCGCCAGCGTGGGCACGCCGTTCGCCCGCCCCGCGCGCGAGGGCATCGTGGTCCTCGAGGACGTCGGCGAGCCGGGCTACCGCCTCGACCGCTACCTCACGCAGCTGCTGCTCGCCGGCTGGTTCGACGGGGTGCGCGGCATCGCCCTGGGCTCGTGGGTTGACTGCGGCGCGGACGCCGAGGACGTCGTGATCGAACGGCTCGCCCCGCTCGGCGTGCCACTGCTCGCCGGCTTGCCCTTCGGTCACGGCCGTCCCCAGCTGACGGTGCCGCTGGGCGCCCGCGCGACCCTCGACGCGGACGCCCGTGCCCTGAGCGTCCTGGGAGCCGAGTGACCGTGACGTCTCAGAAGGGTGGGTCGTCGTGTTCGGGAGGGGGTGGCTCCGGCGGCGGGTCGGCTGCCTCTGCTGCTGCGGGGGGTGGTGGTAGGGGGTAGCGGTGGGGCTCGACCTGGTAGGCGTGTCCGGTGGGGCTGGTGAGGGTGCCGGTGCCGTTGGGGCGGCGGGCGAAGGTCCACAGGCCGGCGGTTTTGAGTTGGTGGTGGCGTTTGCAGAACAGCCCGCAGTTGCCGGCGCAGGTGGCGCCGCCTGCGTCCCAGGGTTGGTCGTGGTCGATCTCGCAGCGCCACGGCGGCTGGTTGCAGCCGGGAAAGACGCAGCTGCGGTCGCGGGCGGTGAGGTAGTCGGCGAGGGCCTGGGGGGACCGGTAGGTGGCCCGGCCGTAGTCGAGCAGGTGCCCGCTGGCGGGCGCGACGAGCAGGCGGCGCCAGTCAGCGTCGGCGGCGAGCTCGCGGGCGAAGGCGGCGGGAATCGGGCCGTAGCCGGGTAGCTCGCCGGGATGCTCGGCCAGGCCCAGCGCGGTGGGCAGGTCCATCACCAGCCCGACCTCGAGCCGCCCGGCCCGCAGCCGGGGCAACGGGCCGGCGGTCGAGTCCGGCCCGTCGCCGCCGGCACCGGTGACCTCGCCGCCGCCGCTGCTGCTGCTGGCGGGTAGCGGCCTGCCGGTGAGCATCGCGTGCAGGGCGTCGAAGCGGCGCGCGGCCACCGTCCGGTCATCACCGGGGGCGGCGCGCCGGCCGGCGGCGGCGTCCACCGCGCGCCACACCTGCTCCACCGCCGGCGCCGGACCGACCATGGCCACCGTGGCCTGGCCGTCCTCCCCGGCGTAGCGGGCGACGTGGCGGTCCCGGCGGACCCGGGCGGCGCGCTCGGCGGCCTGCGCGGCGTCCACCGCGAGCACCTCTCGGCGGGTCGAGCGGCGCAACTCCGCCACCGTCTGGCTGCTCGCCCGGGGCAGCACCCGCGCCTCCACCACGAGAGCCTGCTCCGCGCTCAGCGCCGCGGTCGCCTCCGCCACCGCGGCGGCGTGCCGGGCGGAGATCTCCCCGGCGCCCAGCGCGGCCAGGGTGCCCGGCAACCGGCCGGTCAACGCCCGAGCCAGCTCGATGCGGGCCTGCGCCGTGGCCCCGGAGAGCCGCAGCGCCGCCGCCACCTCCTCACGCTGCGGCTCATCGACGCACAGGTAGGGCGCCCCCGGCGACCGCGAGGGCACCGCCCCGGCCACCGCCACCAGCGCGCGTTGCTGCACCGCGGCCACCCAGCACTCCTGAGCCTGCACCGCCTGCAGAAACTGCACCCGCGCGAAGCCGCCCAACGTCTGCGGATCGATCACGGTCAGCAGCCGCAGCGCGTCCACCCCCGGCCCGGCGGCCAGCACCCGCTCGAGCACCACCTCGCTGGCCACCCAGCCGTCCTCACCCGCCGCGAGGAACTCCACCACCGGATCGATCACAATCCCGACGCTAGAGCAGCCCACCGACAGAATCGGTTGCCCGTCCGATCGGCTCACCGAGCAGGACGAACGCCGTGTTGACCAGGCCCAGGTGACTGAAGGCTTGAGGGAAGTTGCCGACCTGGCGGCTGTATCGCGGGTCGTACTCCTCGGCGAGCAGACCGACGTCGTTGCGCAACGTCAGCAGCCGGTCGAAGAGCGCGACCGCCTCGTCGCGGCGTCCGATCAGGGCCAGGGCGTCGACGAGCCAGAAGCTGCATGCGAGGAAGGCGCCCTCGCCGCCGGGCAGCCCGTCGACGTCGCCCAGCGAGGCACCGCCGTAGCGGAGCACCAGCCCGTCGACGAGCAGCTCGCGCTCCACCGCCTCGATCGTGCCGAGCACCCGGGGATCGGTCGCCGGCAGGAAGCCGACCTGCGGAATGAGCAGGGTGGAGGCGTCGAGCTCGCGCGAGCCGTAGGACTGGGTGAAGGTGCCGCGCGCGCCGTCGTACCCGCGCTCGCAGACCTCGCGGTGGATCTCGTCGCGCACCGCCCGCCACCGCTCAACCGGCCCCTCGTGGCCCGACACCTCGACCGCGGACACGGCCCGGTCGAAGGCGACCCAGGCGAGCACCTTGGAGTGCACGAAGTGCCGGCGCGGCCCGCGGACCTCCCACAGCCCCTCGTCGGGCTCGCGCCAGTGCTCCTCGAGCCAGCCGAGCAGTGCGCGCTGCAGGTGCCAGGAGTCCTCGTCCGGGCCGAGGTGCGACCGGCGGGCGAGGGACAGCGCGTCGAGCACCTCGCCGTAGACGTCGAGCTGGAGCTGGCCGGCGGCCAGGTTGCCCACCCGCACCGGCCGCGAGCCCTCGTACCCGGGCAGCCAGTCGAGCTCCATCTCAGGCAGTCGGCGCTCCCCGGCGACGCCGTAGAGGATCTGCAGCTCCGCCGGGCTGCCGGCGATCGCGCGCAGCAGCCACTCGCGCCACGCCTCCGCCTCGCTGGTGTAGCCGCTGCGCAGCAGCGCCTCCAGGGTGAGCGTCGCGTCCCGCAGCCAGCAGAAGCGGTAATCCCAGTTGCGCACACCCCCCAGATCCTCGGGGAGCGAGGTCGTAGGGGCGGCGACGATGCCCCCCGTCGGGTCGTACGTCAGCGCCTTGAGGGTGATCAGCGAGCGGACCACCGCGTCCCGGTGCGGGCCGGAGTAGCGACAGTCGGCGACCCAGTAGTGCCAGAACCGCTCGGTGTAGTCGAACGCCCGCGCCGGGTCGACCGGGATCGGAGCTTCCTCGTGCGAGGGATGCCAGGTCAGGACGAACTCGCGCCGCTCGCCTTCGGCCACCTTGAAGTCGGCGTACGAGGCGAAGTTGCGGCCGTGCATCGGCACCGGGGTCTGCACCCACACCGAGTCGGGGCCGGCAACCGCGTGCACCAGGTCCTCCCGGTGCCGGACCCAGGGGACGCTGCGGCCGTAGTCGAAGCGCAGCCGCAGCTCGCTGCGCATCCGCACCCTGCCTTCCAGGCCCTCCACGACGCGTACCACGTTGGGCGCGTCGTCACGCGGGGGCATGAAGTCGGTGACGCGGACCGTGCCGTCGGGGGTGCGCCATTCGCTCTCGAGGATCAGGGTGTCGCCGCGATAGGCCCGCCGCGTGGCCGGGCCGCCGCCGGCCGGACCGAGCCGCCAGCTGCCGTGATCGTCGGTGCCGAGGAGGGCGGCGAACATCGCGGGCGCGTCGAAGCGGGGCAGGCACAGCCAGTCGATGGAGCCGTCGCGCCCGACGAGCGCCGCGGAGTGCATGTCGCCGATCAGCGCGTAGTCCTCGAGTCGTCCCGGCACGGGGACGTCATGCCCGCCGTGCTCGGGCGGCAACGGTCTCGCGCAGCTCGCGCCGGAGGAGCACGACGAAGCCGCCGAGGGCGAAGACAGCGAACAGGAACCACTGCATCCCGTACGCCAGATGCGGGCCCGCCCCGATGTCGGGCACGGGCATCAGCCGGGGCGCGAGAGGAGGCGCCGGGCGCTCCTCGACCAGCTCGACGTAGCCGCCGTAGACCGGGCGGGCGGACGACGACGCGATGCGGAGCGGGTCGAGGCGGCCGACGGAGGGCTGGGGGAGCTCGGCGCGGCCCAGAGCAGCGTCGTCGGACACCGACTCCCCGACGCGCACCCGCGCGAGGATCTGCACGTCGCCGGCGGGGGCGGGCGGTACGTCCACCCGTTCGCTCGCGCGTGGCGTCCGGGGGATCCAGCCGCGGTTGACCAGCACGACCGCGCCGTCGTCGGTTCCCAGCGGCACGAGCACGTAGGACCCGCCGGCCCCCTCGAGGGACCGGTTGCGGACGAGGACCTGCCCGGCTGCGTCGTAGCGGCCGCGGGCGGTGACGCGGCGCCACTCCTGCCCGGGGTCGGGGGCCCGGCCGGGCACCAGCACGTCGTCCACGGGTGCGGGCGGGGCGGCGAGGTTGCCCTCCAGCAGGGCGCGGGCCGCCTGCCGGTCCTCCAGGCGGGAGAGCTGCCAGAGCCCCAGCCGGGCGCAGCCGAGGGCGAGGACCACCGCGAACGCGGCGAACGCCAGCCACCGCGGCTGGCGCAGGATCCGCAACACCCTCCGACCGTACGTGCCGTGTCACGGGCCGGCCCGGCGGCGGGCGGTCCCGACAACGGAACCCGCCGGAGTGCGGTGCCGGGTAGCTACGGGGGAAGCCGCCCGGCACCGCCCGCTCATCTTGCCCTGAGGACGCCCGGGGGGAAGCGCTGCGCGATCAGCCGCGGGGCTCGCCCGCCGCGCCGGCCTCCAGCGCCCGTCGCGGCCTCGTCAGCACGGTCACGGGCAGGATCTGCGCCCGTTCGCGGCCGGCGTTGGCGACGACCACCGAGACGTAGGGCAGCAGGATCGCCCCCACGAAGAGCAGCCCGCTGACCCAGGCCCAGCCGAGCGCGAACCAGGCGATCACGGCGAGGAGGAAGCAGGCCGTACGGATGGCCATGGAGATCAGGTAGCGGACCTGGCGGCTCCCGAGATCCTCGGAGAGCCCCTGCGCGGTGCCGGTGATCCGATAGACGGGGAGCTGGTCCTGGCGTGCCCGCATGGCTGGCCTCCTCGTCATGACTCCCCACGGTAGCTCATCGATCGCCGACGGGCGATCTGGGCGCGCGGGGGTGCGCAGCCGCTAGGTTTCGGGGCGAAGCCGTCCGAACCAGCCGGGCAGCCCGACCGCGAGGGAGTCCCCGCCACCGATGAGCCGGTCCGTGCTCGTGACTGGGGGCAATCGCGGCATCGGCCTCGCGATCGCCCGGGCGTTCGCCGAGGGGGGCGACGCGGTGGCCGTCACCCACCGCTCCGGGGAGCCCCCGGAAGGTCTGTACGGGGTGCGCTGCGACATCACCGACACCGGGCAGGTCGAGGCGGCCTTCGGGGCCGTCGAAGCGCAGCAGGGTCCGGTGGAGGTGCTGGTGGCCAACGCCGGCATCACCCGTGACCAGCTGGTGTTGCGGATGCCCGACGAGGACTTCGCGGCCGTCCTGGACACCAACCTCACCGGCGCCTTCCGGTGCGCGCGCCGCGCCAGCAAGGGCATGCTCCGGCTGCGCCGCGGCCGGATGGTCTTCGTCTCCTCGGTGGTCGGGCTCACGGGCAGCGCGGGCCAGACCAACTACGCGGCCAGCAAGGCCGGGCTGGTGGGGCTCGCCCGCTCCCTGGCCCGCGAGCTCGGCTCCCGCGGCATCACGGCCAACGTCGTCGCGCCCGGCTTCGTGGAGACCGACATGACCGCGGCGCTGGGCGAGCAGCGGCGGGCCGAGATCCTCGGCTCGGTGCCGCTGGGTCGCTACGCCGGCCCCGCGGAGGTCGCGGAGGTGGTGCGGTTCCTGGCCGGCGACGCGGCCGCGTACATCACCGGCGCGGTCGTGCCGGTCGACGGCGGACTGGGAATGGGGCACTGATGGGAATCCTCGAGGGCAAGCGTGTGCTGGTCACCGGCGTGCTGATGGAGTCGTCGATCGCGTTCTCCGTCGCCCGGCTGGCGCAGCAGGAGGGCGCCCAGGTCGTGCTGTCGTCCTTCGGGCGGGCGCTGCGCATCACCGAGAAGATCGCCGGCCGGCTGCCGCAGGCCGCCCCCGTCATCGAGCTCGACGTCACCGACCCGGCGCATCTCGAGCGTCTGCCCTCGACCCTCGCCCCGCACGTCGAGGGCCTCGACGGGGTGCTGCACTCGATCGCCTTCGCGCCCGAGTCGGCGCTCGGCGGAAAGTTCCTCGACACGCCCTGGGAGGACGTGTCGACCGCCCTGCACGTGTCGGCGTACTCCCTCAAAGCGCTCACCGTGGCGGCCCTGCCGCTGCTGCGGGGCAACTCCGGCGGCGGCGCGGTCGTCGGGCTCGACTTCGACGCCACGGTCGCCTGGCCCCTCTACGACTGGATGGGGGTGGCCAAGGCGGCGCTGGAGTCGACGGCGCGCTACCTCGCCCGTGACGTGGGCCGCGAGCAGGTGCGGGTCAACCTGGTCGCCGCCGGGCCGCTGCGCACGACGGCGGCCAAGTCGATCCCCGGCTTCGACACCTTGCAGGAGGTCTGGACGGGCCGTGCCCCTCTCGGCTGGGACGTCGCCGACCCCGAGCCCGCCGCGCGGGCCTGCGTCGCCCTGCTCTCCGACTGGTTCCCCCGGACCACGGGGGAGATCGTGCACGTCGACGGGGGCGTGCACGCCGTCGGCGCCTAACCCCCACCAGGGCGTGATCATGCACTTCCGGCGTTGATCATGCACTTCCGTGCGGATCGCCTGTGGTTGACTCGACCGCATGCCTCCTGGCGGCGCACGACCTGGCCCCGGCAGACGCCCCGACGGCTTCGCCGACCGACGTCCGGCCGACCCGGTCCCGCCTGACCCGTCGTTCCTCGACGCCCTCATGGCCCGCAGCGCAGCCACCGCCGCGCAGGCCGAGCCGATCCGCAGCGACCACCTCGGCGCCGGTGACGCAGTTGCCGGTGCTGTCGATGCGACCGTCAGCCGACTCTCCGCTGAACTCGTCGCACTCAGCCGGGACGTCCACGCCCATCCGGAGGAGAGCTTCTCCGAGCACCGGACGGTGGGAGTGGTCGCCGACCTGCTGCGGCGCCACGGGGTCACCGCCCAGGTCGCCGTGCACGGGCTCGACACGGCGCTGCGCGCGAGCATCACCAGCGGGAACGGACCCCACGTCGCGGTGCTGGCCGAGTACGACGCCCTGCCCGGAATCGGCCACGCCTGCGGGCACAACGTCATCTGCGCGAGCGCCGTCGGGGCCTTCCTCGCCGCGCGCGCCGTCCTCGGAGGTGAGTGCGGGGCCGGGCACGGCGCTCCGCTGAGCGGCACCGTGACGCTGCTCGGCACCCCGGCTGAGGAGGGTGGCGGGGGCAAGGAGACGATGGCACGCAATGGCGCTCTCGACGGCGTCGACGCGGTCGTCATGCTGCACCCGTTCTCGGCCGACATCGCCGACCACCCGTTCCTCGGCCGGCGGCAGCTGGAGGTGACCTACACCGGGGTCGCCGCGCACGCCTCGGCGCAACCGTTCATGGGCCGCAACGCACTCGATGCCGTCGTCGCCGGCTACCAGGGCATCGCGATGCTGCGGCAGCACATCCCGCCGAACGACCGGGTGCACGGCGTCATCGTCGATGGCGGCGAGCGCCCCAACGTCATTCCCGCGTCGGCCTCGGCGCGCTACTACCTGCGGTCCGCGGAACCTGGCACCCTCCGCGACCTCGCCACTCGCGTCGAGGCAATCATGATCGGCGCGGCCGCCATGACGGGCTGTGGCTACTCACTGACGTGGGACGCCCAGCCGGCGTACCTCCCCATCCGGCACAACACGACGCTCGGCGCCCGCTGGGCACACCATCAGGAGCGCCGCGGGCGCCGGGTACTGACCCGTGGGGTCGTGCCGGAGTTTCTGACCGGATCGACCGACCTCGGCAACCTCAGCGTCCGGGTGCCCGCCGTCCACCCCATGATCCAGATCAGCGGACCGGGGGTGGCCATGCACACGGTCGACTTCGCCCGCGCCGCGGCGTCGGAGGCCGCCGACCGCGCGGTCCTCGACGGCGCCGCCGGCCTGGCCGGCACCGTCCTCGACGTGCTCGCCGACGCCCAGCTGCTGTGTGCGGCGCAGCAGGAGTTCCGCGACGCGGGCGATCCGCTCGACGTCTCGAGTTACTTCGACTGAGGAGACCTGCACATGAGCGGCACCCGCATTGCGTCGCCCGGAACGGGCGCCCCCCCGCCCACCCGCACGGACCGGCTGCTGGGCGGGATCGAGCGCGTGGGCAACGCGCTGCCGGAGCCGTTCATCCTCTTCGCGATCCTCTTCCTCGTCGTCGGGCTGATCTCGACGGCGTTGGCGGCTGCCGACGTGCAGGTGACCGTGCCCGGCGCCAACCGGCCGACCGTCGTCCGCGGCCTGTTCTCCGGTGAAGGGCTGGGGTGGTTGTTCACCACGTTCGTCAGCAACTTCATCGGCTTTCCGCCCCTCGGCACCGTGCTGACGATCCTGCTCGCGGTCGGGCTCGCCGAGCGGAGCGGGCTGCTCACCGCGGTCATCCGGCTGCTGTTCGGCGGCGCGCCGCGCTGGGCGCTGCCCTACGCCGTCGGGCTCGTCGGTGTCTCGGCGAACGTCATGGCCGACTCGGCGTTCATCGTCGTCCCCCCGCTGGCCGCGCTCGTCTTCGCCGCCGCTGGTCGTCATCCCGTGGCAGGCCTGCTCGGCGGCTTCGCCGCCACCGGCGCGGGCTACAGCACCTCGATCTTCGTGACGAGCATCGACGCACTCTTCGCCGGGATCACGACTGCGGTCACGAGGACGCTGCCGAATCCCGGCGCACCGGTCAGCCCGGTCTCCAACTACTACTTCAACGCGGTCGCCGCAGTGATCCTCGGCCTGGTCGCGGGCTTGGTCATCGCCCGGGTGGTGGAGCCGCGGCTGGAGCGCCAGGGTGTCCCCAGGGAGCGCGCCGACGCGCCGCAGGCGCAGCCGGTGGGGAGCGTCAGCGCCTCAGCGGCCGGCGACACCCGCAGCCCAGAGGCCGGTGAGGCCACGTCCACCGACGCCACCAGCGCAGCGGGTGAGCAGGGGGAGCTCTCGGCGGAGCTGGGTGCCCGAGAGCGCAGAGCCCTGCGATGGGCGGGCCTCGCCACAGGTGTCCTCGCGCTCGCGCTGGTCGTCACCGCACTGCTGCCCGGATCGTTTTTCCGCAACGACTCGGGCGGTTTCCTGCCAAGGTCGCCGCTGCTCGACAGCACGGTCTCCATCGTCTTCGTGCTGTTTCTCGTGCCCGCGCTCGTCTACGGCGCCCTGGTCGGGACGATCCGCTCGTCCGCTGACGTTCCGCGGCTCATCACCGGCGCCGTGCAGGACCTTGCGGCCTTCGTCGTGCTCGCGTTCATCCTCGGGCAGTTCATCGCGCTGTTCACCTGGACCGGCATCGGGTCCTGGCTGGCGGTCACCGGCGCCGACACGTTGCAGTCGCTCGGCTTCACCGGCTTCGGGGCGATCCTCGGTTTCGTCGTTCTCGCCTCGCTGCTCAACCTCTTCATCATCTCGGGGTCGAGCCTGTGGACCCTGCTCGCCTCGGTCTTCGTACCCCTGTTCCTGTTGCTGGGCTACGAGCCGGCCTTCGTGCAGGCGGCCTTCCGCGTCGGGGACAGCGCAACCCAGGTCATGACCCCGCTCAACCCGTACATGATCGTGCTGCTCGCCTTCGTCCGGCGGTACGAGCCCGAGGCGGGCCTCGGCACGGTGATGGCGCGCATGGTGCCCTTCGTCGTCCCGTTCTTCCTGGCGTGGACAGCGCTGCTGGCGCTCTTCTACTTCGCCGGGTTCCCGTTCGGGCCGGGGACCAACGCGCGGCTCACGCCGTAGGGGGAGGCCGACAGCGCTTCCTCGGCGTCGGCGGCCTCGACCTCCTCCCGCGGAATGCCGAGCAGGTAGAGGATCGTGTCGAGATAGGGCACGGTCAGCGCGGTGTCCGCCGCGTCCCGGACGACCGGCTTGGCGTTGAACGCGACCCCCAGACCGGCCGCGGCGAGCATGTCGAGATCGTTGGCGCCGTCGCCGATCGCCACCGTCTGCGCGAGGGGCACGCCGGCGAGCGCGGCGAAGCGCCGCAGGGCCTCGGCCTTGCCCGCGCGGTCCACGATGGGGCCGACGAGCCGCCCGGTCAGTCGCCCGTCGGTGATCTCGAGCGTGTTGGCCGCGGCGAAGTCGATGCCCAGGTCGTCGACCAGGACGTCGATCACCTGGGAGAAACCGCCGCTCACCACCGCGACCCGGTGGTCGAGGCGCTTCAAGGTACGGACGAGCGTGCGGGCGCCGGGGGTCAGGCGCACGGCTCCGCGAACCTCGTCGAGCACGCCCGCGCCGAGACCCCCCAGGAGGGCGACCCTGGCGCGCAGGGAGGCAGCGAAGTCGAGCTCGCCACGCATGGCTTCCTCGGTCACCCTGGCCACCTCGGCCGCGCAGCCGGCCTGGGCGGCGAGCAGCTCGATGACCTCGTCCTGGATGAGGGTCGAGTCCACGTCCATGACGACGAGGCGCTTGCCGCGCCGGTGCAGGCCCGCGCGCTGCACCGCGACATCGACGCGCTGGACGCCCGCCTCCTTGGCCAGCTCCTTGCGCAGGGCGGCCGGGTCGGCCCCCGAGACCTCGAGCTCCAGCGCGGTCACCGGATAGGCCGCCATCCGCACGATCCGGTCGATGTTGCCCCCGCTCCCGGCCACCCGCCCGGTGATCGCCGCCATGGCTTGCGGGCGCAGGGGAGCGCCCAGCACGGTCACGTGCGTGCGTGCGGTGCGCGGCCGACACTCGGTGCCGTCGGCGAGCCGGCCCGTGGAAACGTCGAGGTTCAGGCCCAGCCGGGCGGCGACCTCGCCGACCGCGGCGACCACGTGCGCCTCGTCCGCGCCGCTGGTCACCAGCGCACCGAGGACGAGGCGACCGCGGATCACCACCTGCTCGACGTCGAGCACCTCGACATCCGCCCCCGCGAGGGCCTCGAACAGGGCGGAGGTGACCCCGGGGCGGTCGCGACCGGTGAGGGTGGCGAGCAGGGTGCGCGGCGCGTCCATGGCGGGGCCCACGGTAGCGGCCCTGCCAGGCCGCTTCGGGTCGCGGTTTGCACCGTGGGAGCAGCGGGTATGCGACCCGACACTGGCAGTGATCAGTAGAGCTGCTTGGGGGAACGATGAGCAGGGTGCGCGGGCGAACTCGGCGGCGACCACTGGTCGCCGGAATCTCGGCGTTGCTGGCAGCGGCAGCGCTCACCGCGGCGCCGGCCGCCCCCGTTGCGGCCGAGGATCCCGTTTTGGTCCCGTGGACGACGCTGCTGCCAGGAGTGCCGGGGCAGTACGACCCGTCGAGCACCGATGTCTGCCGCAGCGGCAGCATCAAGTGCGTGGACCAGGTGATCCGCGAGATGGAGGCCCGGTTCAAGCCCGAGGCGCACAGCTGCGACCACGACGCCATCTTCTCGCTGATCTACCTGCGCACCACCGAGGAGTACCGCCGGGCGGTCAGCACGCCGGGCTTCTTCGCCGACCCGCGCTTCCTCAACCACTACGACGCGTGTTCGCGCTCTACTACTTCCAGGCCGACAGCGACTGGCACGGCGGCAACTCGAGCGCGGTGCCGCCGGCGTGGCGAGTCGCCTTCGACGCGGCTGACCGCAAGCAGGTCAGCGGGCGGGGCAACCTGCTGCTCGGGATAAACGCGCACATCGAGCGCGAGCTGCCCTTCGTCCTGGCCGACATCGGGCTGGTCGCTCCCGACGGCACGAGCCGCAAGCCCGACCACGACAAGGTCAACGTGTTCCTCAACCGGGTCGGCGACGAGGAGCTCGGCGAGCTCGCCCGCCGCTTCGACCCCACCATGGACGACGGCAACGTGCCCGGCACGACCGCTGACAGCACCGCCAGCCTCAGCTCGTGCAGGAGTGGCGCGAGGAGGCGTGGCGCAAGGCCGAGACGCTCGTACGTGCCCGCCAGCAGGGGCCGGCCGCGTACGCCGCCGCAGCGACGGCCATCGAGGAGGAGGCGGCCCAGCAGGCGCGCGAGCTGGTGGCCGCGACCAGCTACGCCGCACCGATCAACGGCTCCCGGGCCGAGCGCGACGCGTACTGCGCGCTCCACTGGTCGGACAGCTAGCCGGGGGATTCGTCGGTCACGGCCGGGCGGGCTCGAGGACGGCGTTGTACGCCGCCACCTGCGCGTGCCGCCCGGCCGTCGACAGGCGGCGGAGCAGGGCGGCCCGCCCGCTCAGCGAGGTGGCGCTCGCCGCGGCGCCGCCGTCCTGCCCGGCCAGCTCAGCGATGGCGTCGACCTTGCGCGCGAGGGAGAGCACCGAGGCCGCGCGCCCGGAGTACCCCGGGGCCAGCGCGTCCTGCATCGGCCGGTCCTCCCGCAGCTGGCGGAGGGCGTCGGCGACCTCGGGACGCCAGCGGGCGACGTCGAGGGCGACGAGCGCCTCGGTGCACTCCAGCAGCACCTCGCGCAGCGTGCGCTCCGCCTCGGCCAGCGTCGGCTGGCCCGGCGCCTCGCCGGAGACGACCGGGGCGGCGCGCCAGAGCACGCTGGACCCCTGAGCGGACGCGTCGCTGCCGAGCAGGGCGGGCACCAGCCCGTGGGCGGGGGAGCCGGGCGCCGGCACGACCAGCACCGCCTCGCCGGCGACGAGTGCCTCGGTGTTGAACGCGGGCGGCCCGGGCAGGCCGGCGGGATCGCCGGGGACGGGCAGCGCCAGCCGCAGGCCGCGGCCGCCTGTGCTGCGCAGCCGGGCCAGGGCCAGCGGCAGCGACACGGCATCGGCGTCGCCGGGCAGGCCGAGGACGCGGTGCGGGGGGTCGTCGCCGACCACCCGCTCGGCGGCGGTGTCGGGGCTCACCCGCCCGGCGAGTGCGGCGTTGCCCCAGCTGACCAGCCGGGCGGACCGGCGGACCTCGATCACGAGCCCAGGTTAGGCAGCACCTCCGAGCCGGACCCGGCTCGTCCCCAGTGGCTCGTCCCCAGTGGCTCGTCCCAGTGGCTCGTCCCCAGTGGGTAGCGTCGACTGCCGTGAGCGACGAGGTCCTGCGGCTGTCCGGTGTCTCCGTCGTGCGCGAGGGCCGCGCCCTGCTCGACACCCTCGACTGGGTGGTGTGCGAGGGGGAGCGCTGGGTCGTGCTCGGCCCCAACGGCGCCGGCAAGACGACCCTGCTGCAGGTGGCCGCGGCGCAGCTGCACCCCACCCGCGGCCAGGCCTTCGTGCTCGGGGAGCGGCTGGGCGCCGTCGACGTCTTCGAGCTGCGCCCGCGCATCGGCCTGACCAGCCCCGCGCTGGTCGAGCGCCTGCCTCCCCGCGAGACGGTGGTCGACGTGGTGCTGACCGCGTCGTACGCGGTCGTCGGTCGCGCGCGGGAGCGCTACGACGAGCTCGACGCGGAGCGCGCCGCCGAGCTCCTCGGCCTGCTCGGCGCGGCGCACCTCGCCGACCGCCTCTTCGGCACCCTCTCCGAGGGGGAACGCAAGCGGGTGCTGATCGCGCGGGCGCTGATGACCGACCCCGAGCTGCTGCTCCTCGACGAGCCGGCGTCGGGACTCGACCTCGGCGGCCGCGAGGATCTCCTGCGCCGCCTCGCCGCCCTCACCTCCGATCCGCTCGCGCCGGCGCTGGTCCTCGTCACCCATCACGTCGAGGAGATCCCCCCGGGCAGCACGCACGTCCTGCTGCTGCGCGAGGGCCGAATGGTGGGCAGCGGCCCGATCGCGACCGCCCTGACCGCGGCCAGCCTCGAGGCCTGCTTCGGGCTCCCGCTGACCCTCGACTCCTCCGCCGGCCGGTGGGCAGCCCGCGCGACGGGCTGACGGCATACGATCTTCGGCATGTCGTGGCTGCGGGACGACCCCTGGGTGCTCTGGCTGATCGTCGCGGTGCTGCTCGGCATCGCCGAGGTCAGCACGCTCGACCTGCTCTTCCTGATGCTCGCCGCCGGCGCCCTCGGCGGCGCGGCCACCGCGGCGGTCGGAGCGCCGTTCCTGCTCTCCGCCGTCGTCGCCCTGGTCGTCGCCGTGGCGATGCTGGGGGTCGTCCGCCCCGTCGCGCTGCGCCACCTGCGCGCCGGCTCTCCCGAGACCCGCACCGGCACCGCGGCCCTGGTCGGGCGGCAGGCCCTCGTTTTGGAGCGGGTCGACGGGCACGAGGGGCGCGTGCGCCTCGGCGGTGAGGTGTGGTCGGCGCGCTCGTACGATCCCTCGACGCCCATCGACCCCGGCGCCACAGTGGACGTGGTGTCGATCGAGGGTGCCACCGCCGTGGTGCTCGCCAGCGACTACCCGCCCCCGGCCAACCGATCGGAGCTCTCCCCGTGATCACGACCGTCGTCAGCCTGGTGCTGCTGCTCCTCCTCGCCCTGTTCGTGCTGGTCACCCTCGCCAAGACGGTCCGGATCATTCCGCAGGCGCGCGCGGGCATCGTGGAGCGACTGGGGCGCTACTCCCGCACGCTCACGCCGGGCCTGTCGATCCTGGTGCCGTTCGTCGACCGGCTGAAGCCGCTGATCGACTTGCGCGAGCAGGTCGTGTCGTTCCCACCGCAGCCGGTGATCACCTCGGACAACCTGGTCGTGGGCATCGACACCGTCATCTACTTCCAGGTCACCGACCCCAAGGCGGCGACGTACGAGATCGCCGACTACATCCAGGGCGTCGAGCAGCTGACGGTGACGACCCTGCGCAACGTCGTCGGTGGCCTGAACCTCGAGCAGACGCTCACCTCCCGCGACCAGATCAACGGGGTGCTGCGCGGCGTCCTCGACGAGGCCACCGGCAAGTGGGGCATCCGCGTCAACCGCGTCGAGATCAAGGCGATCCAGCCGCCGTCCTCGGTGCAGGACTCCATGGAGAAGCAGATGCGGGCCGAGCGCGACCGCCGCGCCGCCATCCTCACCGCCGAGGGGGTCAAGGCCTCGGCCGTGCTGACCGCGGAGGGCCAGCGGCAGTCCGACATCCTGCGCGCCGACGGCGAGGCGCAGGCCGCGGTGCTGCGCGCCGACGGCGAGGCGAAGGCGATCGAGCGGGTCTTCGGGGCCATCCACGCCGGCAACCCCGACCCCGCGCTGCTGGCTTACCAGTACCTGCAGACCCTGCCGCAGATCGCGCAGGGCGACGCGAACAAGGTATGGGTGATCCCCGCGGAGCTCAACCGCGCGCTCGCCGGCATCGGGGAGACCCTGGGCGCCCAGGTTCCGGCCGCCGCCCCCACCCCGGTTCCCCCGGCCGCGCCGTCGGGTCCGCTGTCGGTGCCTCCCAACGGCAGCGGCCGCCCCCAGGTCGAGCCGCGTCAGGGCTGACGGCACCCCGCAGGCGCGGCCAGCGGGCGCTCAGGAGGAGTGCTCCGCGGCGTCCGCCTCGGCCTTCGTCCGGTGCACGGTGCCCGGCGCGTGCTCGGGCGGGCTGTACAGCGTGTACAGCGCGAGCGGCTCGCTGCCGGTGTTGCGGACGTTGTGATTCGTGCCGGCCGGGACCAGCACGAGCGCACCCGGCCCCACCGCCGTGGTCTCGCCGTCGAGGTCGGCTGCCCCCGAGCCGCTGACGAAGACCAGGGTCTGGTCGATGCCGTCGTGCACCTCGGTGCCGATCTCCTCGCCCGGCGGCACGGTCATGACGACCAGCTGGAGGTGCTCGCCGGTCTCGAGAACTCGGCGGAAGTGCGGATTCCCCAGGGCGGTCGCCGCGATGTCGGGGTTGACGTAGACCATGAGCCCTGTCGTGCCCCCGCGTCCTCCGACGTACGCTCCTCGCCGTGGCGCGGTCCTTCTACCTCCAGGGCTCGCTGTTCGACGGCGGCGTCGCTGCCCCCGTGGAGCCCGAGGCGTCGTTCTCCGGGGTGCGGCGCATCCCCCTCGACCAGCGGTCGTGGGTGGAGCACGCCCCGGGCTGGCTGGGCGGCGCCGACGAGCTGTTCGCCGAGCTGCTCGCGACCGGGCGCTTCGACCAGCGGCAGGTGCAGATGTACGACCGAACGGTCCCCGAGCCCCGGCTGACCGCCGGGTGGTCGACCGACACCGCCTGCCAGGACGTGCCCGCCCCCCTGCGACGGATCTCCGAGGTGCTCTCGGGTCGCTACGGCGTCTCCTTCGACCGCATCTGGGTCAACCTCTACCGCGACGGGCGGGACAGCGTCGCGTGGCACGGCGACCGCAACCGCCACACCCACCGCGACCCCCTGGTGGCCACGGTCTCGCTGGGCAGCCGGCGGCGGTTCCTGCTCCGCCCCCGGGGCGGACGGACCACGCACGAGCTCCGGCTGGGTTCCGGCGACCTGGTCGTCATGGGTGGCGCCTGCCAGCACGACTGGGAGCACACCGTGCCCAAGGAGGCCGCCGCGGTCGGCGCCAGGATGTCGGTGACGCTGCGCCACTCCGGCCACCTCGAGCCGCTCGAGGGCGAGACCGTCAGCTCGTGACCCCGCTGCAAGCAGCCGCGGTGACCGCGGCGGGCCTGACCGCGGGCGCCATGAACGCGGTCGTCGGCTCCGGCACCCTGATCACCTTCCCCGCCCTGCTGGGGATCGGCCTGCCTCCCGTGCTGGCCAACACCTCCAACACCGTCGGCCTGGTCGCGGGCTCGGTCAGCGGGGCCATCGGCTACCGCAAGGAGCTCGCCGGCCAGCGTGGGCGGCTGCTGCGCCTCGGCGGCCTGTCCGTGGCGGGCGGCCTGACCGGGGGCGTCCTGCTGCTGCGTCTGCCACCGGAGGCCTTCCGGGCGATCGTGCCCGTCCTGATCGTCGTGGCCTGCACCCTGGTCGTCGTCCAGCCCCGGCTCGCGGCGCAGCTGCGGACCCGGCGGGGCGGGCACTCCGGCGGGCTGCCGGTGCTCTCGGGGGTCTACGGCACCGGCATCTACGGCGGCTACTTCGGCGCCGCGCAGGGCGTGCTGCTCATCGGGATCATGGGCCTGTTCCTCGACGAGACGCTCCAGCGGCTCAACGCGGCCAAGAACGTGCTCGCCGGACTGGTGAACTTCACCGCGGCCCTGCTGTTCATCGCCGTCGGCCAGGTGGCCTGGGACGCCGCCGGGCTGATCGCCGCCGGCTCGATCGTCGGCGGCCACCTCGGCGCCCGGGTGGGCCGGCGGCTCCCCGACACGCTGCTGCGGGGCATCATCGTCGTCGTCGGGCTGGTCGCCGTCTGGCAGCTCCTTCCCCGCTGACGACGCGGCCCCGCCATGCCCCTCCTCCCGGTCACCGACCCCGCCGACCCGGAGCTCGCGGACTACCTCCACCTCACCGACGCCGAGCTGCGTCGCCGGGTGGAGCCCGCCGAGGGACGCTTCCTCGCCGAGGGCGACAAGGTCGTCGCCCGCGCAGTGGCCGCTGGCTACCCCGTACGCTCCCTCCTCCTCGAGGAGCGCCGGCTGCCCGAGGTGCGCGCCCTCCTGCCCGACGTCGTCGACGCCGCCCCGGTGTACGTCGGCACCAGGGCGCTCATCGCGCAGCTCACCGGGTTCGACGTGCACCGGGGCGTGCTCGCCTCCATGGAGCGGCGGCCGCTGCCTCCGCTGGCCGACCTGCTCGCCGCCGCGCGGCGGGTGGTCGTGCTGGAGGACCTCGTCGACCCCTCGAACGTCGGCTCGGTGTTCCGGGCCGCCGCCGCGCTCGGCGTCGACGCGGTCGTGCTCAGCCCACGCTGCGCGGACCCGCTCTACCGCAAGGCGGTCAAGGTCAGCATGGGCGCCGTCCTGGCGCTGCCGTACGCCCGCCTCGAGCGTTGGCCCGACGGGTACGAGCAGCTGCGTACGGCCGGCCTACGCCTGTTGGCGCTCACACCGGCACCGGACGCCGTGCCGCTGCCCGCGCTGCGCGCCGAGGACGTCGAGCGGTGCGCCCTGCTGCTCGGCGCCGAGGGGGCGGGTCTGACCCGGCAGGCGCTGGCCGCCGCCGACGTCCGCGTCCGCATCCCGATGGCGAGCGCCACCGCCGGCGCGGTCGACTCGCTGAACGTGGCCGCCGCCGCGGCCGTCGCCTGCTACGCGGTCGCCCAGCTGGCAGCGCGAGGCTGACCTAGCGCATCCCCGAGTACGCGGCGGTGAGGGGCTGGCGCGGCTCGCGGACGAGGTCGACGCCGCTGGGCAGCCCGGTGACGGCGACGCCCTCGCCGTACGCGTCGAGCGTCATCCGGGCCGTGCCGACCGGCACGTCCTCGAGGCGGAGCCGGCCCAGCCGGGTGGGCAGCGCGGGCGCGACCCACACCTGCGAGTGCGAGAGGAACGGGTCGACCCGCAGCAGGGTGCGCAGCAGCTGCACCGGCGCCGCCGCCGCCCAGGCCTGCGGCGAGCACGACGTGGGATAGGGGATCGGCGCGGGGAACTCGGAGCGGTCGAAGCCGCAGAAGAGCTCCGGGAGTCGGCCGCCGAGCGCGGCGGCGGCCTCGAGGATGGCCAGCGCGACCTGCTGGGCCTCCTCCACGAATCCGTAGCGCATCAGACCCGCCGCGATCAGGGCGTTGTCGTGCGGCCAGATCGAGCCGTTGTGATAGCTCATCGGGTTGTACGCGCCCATGGTGGTGGCCAGGGTGCGGATGCCCCAGCCGCTGAACATCTCCGGTGACAGCAGCCGGGCCGCGACCTGCGGAGCCTTGTCCTCGTCGACGATGCCGCTCCACAGGCAGTGCCCCATGTTGGAGGCGAGCGCGTCGATCGGCTTCTTGTCCGCGTCCAGGCCCATCGCGTAGTAGCCGCGCTCGGGCAGCCAGAACGCGTCGTTGAACGCCCGGCGCAGCCTGCTCGCCTTGTGCGCCCAGGCGTCGGCGGTCTCCCGGTCGCCGGCCTTGGAGGCGAAGTGGGCGCGGGCGACGTACGCGGAGTAGACGTAGCCCTGCACCTCGCACAGCGCGACCGGTGCCTGGGCGATCCGGCCGTCGGCGTAGCCGACTCCGTCGGGGGAGTCCTTCCAGCCCTGGTTGGCCAGCCCGCGCTCGCTGCGGCGCTCGTACTCGACGAAGCCGTCACCGTCGCGGTCGCCGTAGCGTTCGATCCACTCCAGGGCCCGGTCGGCGTGCGGCAGCAGCGCCTCGACGGAGTCCGGGGCCAGCCCCCAGCGCCGTAGCTCCCCGAGCAGGACGACGAACAGCGGGGTCGCGTCGGCGCTGCCGTAGTAGACGGTGCCGCCGCCCAGCGCGAGCCCCGACTGCGGGCCCAGGCGCGTCTCGTGCAGGATCCGCCCGGGCTCCTCCTCGGTCATCGGGTCGACCTTGCGGCCCTGAGCCCGCGCGAGCATCCGCAGCGTGCCGAGTGCCAGGTTCTGGTCGAGCGGGAGCGCCATGTAGGAGGTCAGGAGGGAGTCGCGGCCGAACAGCGCCATGAACCAGGGCGCGCCCGCCGCGACCGCGTACGTCTCGGGGTCCTCGGGGTCGGTCAGGCGCAGCGCGCCGAGGTCCTCCAGGCTCTGCTCGAGGGTCCGCGACAGCGCGGCGTCCTCGCTCGTGACCCGGGGGCTGCCGGCGCGCCAGCGCCGCAGCCGCTGCGCCACGGCCGACTGCTCCAGGGGGTGCTCGACCGGAAAGGCGCCGGGGACGTCGGCGCCGTCCACGCTGGCGGTGACGAGGACCGTGGTCCGCCAGTCGCCGCGCGGCGGCAGGGTGATCCGGAACTCCAGGCCGGCGGCGGAGATCTGCGCGCCGGGCGCGCAGATGCGCACCCCGCGCTGCCGCCCGGCGGCGCGCGCCCCGAGGACGAGCCCGTCGTCGTCGGCGCCGGCGTACAGGTCCTCTCGCGGGCGCACCCGGCTCTCCTTGACCTCGAAGAGGTCGGCGAAGTCGGCCGCGGCCTCGAGGGTGAGGACGCAGGTCACGGGGTCCGGGCCGAGGTTGCGCAGCCGGAGGTCCTCACGCATGCCAGCGCCCACCAGCCGGTCGCGCTCGGGCAGGACCCCGGTGGCCGGGGCCCGCCGCAGCGGGTCCGTCGAGGTGATCCGGGCGACGAACCGGCAGCGGAACGGGTCACCGCTGAGCACGCTCAGCGGTTGGGGAGCGAGGCCGTCGACCCGCAGGCGCCACGCGGAGAGGATCCGCGTGTCGCGGCAGAACAGTCCCTGCGGCGAGGCGGGATCGATGTCGCCCGTGCGTCCGCTGATGCAGAACGAGGAGCCTTCGACCAGCGTCACCACCCCGGCGGGCAGCAGGGCCTGCTCCCGGTTCCGCTCGGCGTGCCCGCCGCCTCCGGTCAGGACCCGTGGTGCCTCGATCAGCGCATCGGTCACGGGCTCATCCTCCTCCGGGGAGGAGGCCGCAGGCGGGAGGGCACGCCGGGGATCAGGTCACGGGCGCAGGAGGACCTTGACGACGCCGGGGATCTTGTCGCGGAAGGCCTGGTACCACTGCGGGGCCTCCTCGAGGGGCTGCTCGTGGCTGACGAGCTCGCTCGCCCGAATCGGGTCGCCCGAGCGGAGCACCTCGAGGATGTCGTCGGTCCAGCGGCGCACGTTGGCCTGGCCCCAGCGCAGGGTCACCTGCTTGTCGAACAGGTCCCCGAGCGGGAAACGGGGGAACCAGCCGGCGTAGACGCCGCTGACGGAGACCGTGCCGCCGCGCCGCACCGAGCCGAGGGCCTGGTGCAGGGCGACGAGGCGGTCGGGCTGCAGCTTGGTGGTCTGCAGCACCCGGTCGATGACCGAGCCCTCGGCGTCCATACCAACCGCCTCGAGGACCGCGTCGGCGCCCCTGCCCCCGGTGAGTTCCTTGACCGCCTTGGCCGGGTTGCCGGCGCCGGGGTCGAGCACCTCGGCCCCGTGCCGGGCGGCGACCTCCCGACGGTCGGCGTTCGGGTCGATGCCGATGACCCGGCCCGCGCCGAGATGCCGGGCGATGCGCACGGCCATCTGCCCGACGGGGCCCAGCCCGTAGACCGCCAGCGTGCCCTCGGGGGGGACGTCGGCGTACTTCACCCCCTGCCAGGCGGTGGGCAGGACGTCGGAGAGCAGCAGCGCGGCGCGCTCGCTCACCTCGGTGTCGCCCGCCTCGCCGACCTTCACCGGTCCGAAGTGGGCCTGCGGCACCCGCAGGTACTGCGCCTGGCCGCCGGGGATGCCGCCGTACAGGTGGGTGTAGCCGAACAGCGACCCGCCCTTGCGCCCGTTCCAGTTCTGCGTCGTCTCGCACTGGGAGTACAGCAGGCGCGAGCACATGAAGCAGGAGCCGCAGCTGATGTTGAAGGGCACCACGACGGTGTCCCCGGGGCGGAGGTGGCGCACCTCGGTACCCACCTCCTCCACCACGCCCATCGGCTCGTGGCCCAGGATGTCGCCCGGCTTCACCGCCATCGTCAGGCCGTGGTCGTAGAGGTGGAGGTCCGATCCGCAGATGGCGGTCGCGGTGACCCGGATCACCGCGTCGGTCGGCGCCTGGATCTGCGGGTCGGGCACCTCGTCCACGCTGACCTGCTGCGGCCGGTGCCAGACCACGGCCCTCACGCGCTCACCTCGTCCTCGCGCGCGCCCGAGCGGAGCCGGTGCGGGTCGACCTCGCGCTGCGGATAGCGCCGCAGATACTCCGCCTCGAGCTCCTGGGTGCGCTCCGAATGCCGCTGCAGGGCGTCGTCGGAGCCGTGCCGCAGCGTGTTGTTGCGGGTGCGGTGCAGCTGCTCCAGCTCACGGAGCAGGTCCTCGTCGGGAAGCTCCTGCGCCGGAATTCCCATCGGCATGTGCGCGTCCTCCGTGCGTCCGCGGCCGCCGGAGTCGGCTGCCGTCGTGGTCGGGGCACTGCTACCCGGGGCCGCATCGGCGACACGCCGAGGCCCCCGCGGGCCGCAAGCAGTCGAATGCGTCTGGTGTGACTCGGATCATCGCGGGTACGGCGCGAGGGCAAGAAGAACCCACTGGCGGGTCAGGAGCCCGCACCAGCAGCTCTAGGGAGAGCACATGACCCAAGTCCTGGCCGTCGACTTCGGACAGGGAGTCGAGGACGCCTGGTCGGCCGTAGCGAGCTTCGTCCCGAAGTTCCTCGCCTTCCTGGTCATCCTCATCGTCGGGTTCCTCATCGCGCGCGCCCTGCAGAAGGTCACCGACACCGTCCTCGAGCGAGTGGGCTTCGACGGTGCCGTGGAGCGCGGTGGTGTGAAGCAGGCGCTGGCGCGGAGCAAGTACGACGCGAGCGACATCGTGGCCAAGATCGTGTACTACGCGGTGCTGCTGTTCACGCTGCAGCTCGCCTTCGGCTTCTTCGGGCCGAACCCGATCAGCGACCTGATCCGGGGCGTCATCTCGTTCCTGCCCAGGCTGATCGTGGCGATCGTCATCGTGGTCGTCGCCGCGGCCATCGCCAAGGCCGTCAAGGACATCATCTCCAACGTCCTCGGCGGGCTGAGCTACGGCAACGCCCTCGGCACCCTCGCGTCGGTCTTCATCATCGGCCTCGGGGTCATCGCGGCGCTCAACCAGCTCGGCATCGCGGTGGTCGTGACCTCCTCGGTGCTCATCGCGGTGCTGGCCACGCTGGCCGGCATCCTGATCGTCGGCGTCGGTGGCGGCCTGGTCCGGCCGATGGAGCAGCGCTGGCACGGGTGGCTCGACCGCGCCGAGCAGGAGACCCAGAACGTCAAGCAGCAGTCTCAGCAGAACCGGGGCGCGGCCACCGAGACCCTGTCCGGCTACGCCGGCCAGGCGCAGGGCTACAGCGGCCAGGGCGGCAGCACCGCTGCCGGGCAGTCGTACGGCGGTGGCGACTACGGCGCCACCTCCATCGACCGCCGGTAGCAGCCGCACCCGCACCACGAGGCGTCGTCCGGACAGTCGTCCGGGCGGCGCCTCGCCTCGTCCGGCGTTTGTGGCCGGGCGTTTTGTAGCAGGAGCAGTCGGGAATCGCGCTGCCGAGCGGCGGAGCGGGGGGTCGCCCGTACGGGGCGCGCCGAGGGGGACCTTGGCATAGGGTCCGACTCGCTCCTGGCCGCATTCCCAGCGCGTCGTTTCGTCGAGAGGAGGCGCACATGCCGGCCTGCAGGTCCGGTGGCCGTCCGGGCGCCCCTCCGGCCGCGCGCAAGGGCGGCGCGTGACCCCGTCGCCCTCCTCGTCGGCCCCTCCCGCCGCCGTGCTGTTCGACCGCGACGGCACGCTGGTGTACGACGTGCCCTACAACGGCGATCCCGCGCGGGTGGCGCCGGTGCCCGGTGCCCGGGCGGCGCTCGACCGGCTGCGGGCGGCCGGCGTCGCCGTAGGCGTCGTCACCAACCAGTCCGGCGTCGCCCGCGGGCTGCTGACTCGCGCGCAGGTCCAGGCGGTGAACGCGCGGGTCGAGGAGCTCCTGGGACCCTTCACGGTCTGGCAAATCTGCGAGCACGCTCCCGAGGACGGCTGCGGGTGCCGCAAGCCGGCGCCCGGCATGGTCCTCGCCGCCGCGCGTGTCCTGGGGATGAGCGCGCATCGCTGTGCCGTGGTGGGCGACATCGGCACCGACGTCGGCGCCGCGCGGGCCGCCGGCGCCCGCGCCGTGCTCGTGCCCACCGCGCAGACCCTGCCCGCCGAGGTCGAGGAGGCCGCCGGCGCGGCCCAGGTCGCGCCCGACCTGGGCGCGGCGGTCGATCTGCTGCTCGGGACACCGACGCGCCCGCAGCCCGGGGAGAGGGCGTGACGGGGCGCGGCCGCGTGCTCTGCGCCCGCCTCGACAGCCTCGGCGACGTCCTGCTCACCGGCCCCGCCGTGCGGGCCGTGGCAGCGGCGGCCGACGCGGTGGTGCTCCTCGCCGGCCCCGCCGGCGCCGCGGCCGCCCGCCTGCTCCCCGGGGTCGACGAGGTGCTGACGTGGCGCTGCCCGTGGATCGAGCTGGGTGCGCCCGCGGTCGATCCCGCCGACGTCGAGGAGCTGCTGCGCGAGCTCCGCTCCCGGCGCATCGACGAGGCCGTGCTCTTCACCTCCTTCCACCAGTCGGCGCTACCGCTCGCGTTGCTGCTCCGCCTGGCGGGCGTGCAGCGCATCAGCGCGACCAGCGAGGACTATCCGGGCGCGCTGCTCGACGTGCGCCACCGCGTCGACGAGCAGCTCGACGTGCCGGAGCCGGAGCGCGCGCTGTCGTTGGCCACCGCCGCCGGTTTCGCCCTGCCGGCCGGTGACGCCGGCCGGCTCGCCGTGCGCCGGCCGCTGCCCGACGTGCGTGCGCTCGTGCCCACCGACCCCTACGTCGTGCTGCATCCCGGGGCCGCCGTGCCGACCCGGACCTGGCCGGCCGCCCGCTGCGCGGAGGCCGCCTGGATGCTGGTCGAGGCGGGCTGGGCGGTCGTTGTGACCGGTGAACCCGCGGAGCGGGAGCTGACGGCCGCCGTCGCCGCGGCCGCCCCCGGCGGGACCTGCGACCTCGCCGGTGCCACCTCCCTGGCCGAGACGGCCGCCGTCCTCGCCGGTGCCCGCGCGGTGGTGGTGGGCAACACCGGCCCGGCCCACCTGGCCGCCGCCGTCGGCACGCCCGTCGTCTCGCTGTTCTCCCCGGTGGTGCCCGCCGAGCGCTGGGCGCCGTACGGCGTCGCGCACGTCCTCCTCGGCGACCAGGACGCGCCCTGCCGGCGGACCCGGGCGCGGGAGTGCCCCGTCCCCGGCCACCCCTGCCTGACCTCGGTGACGGCCGAGGACGCCGTCCTCGCCGTCGAGAAGCTCGCGGGCGGCGCGCCGAGGCTGGCGGCGATGTCGTGAGGATCCTCCTCTGGCACGTCCACGGCTCGTGGACCACGTCCTTCGTCTCCGGTGCGCACGACTACCTGCTCCCGGTCACCCCCGACCGGGGTCCCTACGGGGCTGGGCTGGCCACCACGTGGGACTGGAGCGCGACGACTCGCGAGGTGCCGTACGAGCGGCTGCGCGACGAGCACGTCGACGTCGTGGTGCTGCAACGGCCCGAGGAGCTGCCCCTCGTCCGGAAGTGGCTCGGCCGGGAGCCGGGCCGCGAGCTGCCCGCGATCTTCATGGAGCACAACACCCCGAAGGGGGGCGTGCCCTCGACCCGGCACCCGCTGGCCGACCAGGCCGCGGTGCCCCTGGTGCACTGCACCTCCTTCAACGCGCTGTTCTGGGACAACGGCCGGGCCCCCGTCCGGGTGATCGAGCACGGCATCGTCGACCCGGGCGAGCGCTACACCGGGAAGCTGGCCCGTGCCGCCGTCGTCGTCAACGAGCCGGTGCGCCGCGCGCGGGTGACGGGCTCGGACCTGCTCCCCGCGTTCGCGCGGGCCGTGCCGCTCGACGTCTACGGCATGCAGGTGCTGGGCCTGCCCGAGGCCTACGACCTGCCCACGACCGGCGGGCACGTGGCGGTGCACGAGGACCTGCCGCAGCACCGGATGCACGCCGAGCTGGCGCGCCGGCGGGTCTACGTCCACCCGCTGCGCTGGACCTCGCTCGGACTCTCGCTGCTCGAGGCCATGCAGCTGGGCATGCCCGTGGTCGTGCTCGCCGCGACCGAGGCGGTCGAGGCGGTGCCCCCCGAGGCCGGCGTGCTCTCCACCCGGCTCGACGTGCTCGTCGACGGCGCCCGCCGGTTCGTCGACGAGCCCGACGCGGCGCGGCTGGCCGGCAAGGCGGCGCGGGCGTACGCCCTGGAGCGCTACGGGCTGCCACGGTTCCTCGCCGACTGGGACGCGCTGGTGCGCGAGGTCGTCGAAGGATGAACGGAACGGAGGTGGGAAGCCGATGAGGATCGGCCTGGTGTCCGAGCACGCGAGTCCGCTGGCGGTCATCGGTGGCGTCGACGCGGGCGGGCAGAACGTCCACGTCGCCGCGCTGGCGGCCGGGCTGGCCCGACGGGGGCACGCGGTGACGGTCTTCACCCGCCGCGACGCCCCGGGCCTGCCCGACGTGGTCGAGATGGGCGACGGCGTCGTGGTAGAGCACATGCCGGCGGGCCCCCCCACCGAGGTGCCCAAGGACGAGCTGCTGCCGCATATGCCGGCCTTCGGGGCGGAGCTCGCGGCCCGCTGGGCGCGCCAACGCTTCGACGTCATCCACTCGCACTTCTGGATGAGCGGCGTCGCCTCGCTGGTCGCCGCCCGCGACGTCCACCTGCCGGTCGTGCACACCTACCACGCGCTGGGCACGGTGAAGCGCCGCCACCAGGGCGCCCGCGACACCAGCCCGTCGCAGCGGGTGCGCCTCGAGCAGGCCGTCGGGCGCGACGCCGCGCGGATCGTGGCCACCTGCACCGACGAGGTCGGCGAGCTGCAGCGGATGGGCGTGCGCCGCAGCGCGATCCGGGTGGTGCCGTGCGGGGTCGACGTCGCGCACTTCCACCCGGACGGCCCGACGGCGCCTCGGGGGGAGCACCGCTACCGGCTGCTGACCGTCAGCCGGCTCGTCGAGCGCAAGGGTGACGACGACGTCATCCGCGCCCTGGCCGAGGTGCCAGACGCGGAGCTCGTCGTCGCCGGGGGCCCGCACCCGGACAGCCTCGACGTGGACCCCGAGGTCGAGCGGCTGCGCCGGGTGGCGGCGCGGGCAGGGGTGCTCGACCGCCTCACCTTCACCGGCCGGGTGGGCCGCGACGCGATGCCCGCGCTCTTCCGCTTCGCCGACGTCGTCGTCTGCGTCCCCTGGTACGAGCCGTTCGGGATCGTGCCCCTGGAGGCGATGGCCTGCGGCGTGCCGGTCGTCGCGTCCGCGGTCGGCGGCCTGACCGACACCGTCGTCGACGGGCTCACCGGCACCCTGGTGCCCCCGCGCCGGCCCGACCGGCTCGCCGCGGCTCTCCGGGAGCTGCTCGCCGACCCCGGGCGGCGCGAGGGCTACGGCGGGGCCGGCGTCGAGCGCGCGCGGCAGCGCTACGACTGGGACCGGGTCGCCGCCGACACCGAGGCCGTGTACCAGGACGTCGTCACCTGCCCGCCGCTGGCCGTCCGGTCCCTGCGCCTGCCCCGTACGTCGGCCCTGCAGGAGTCGGAGGCCCTGCGGTGAGCGGCATGCTGGCCCCCCGTGAGCACGTCGCCTCCCTCGCTGCCGCCCTGGCCGGCTTCGATGCCGGCATCCGTACGGCCGAACGCTGGGGCCGCCACCTCGCCGCCGTGCTGCCCTCGGGGTCCCGGCTGCTCGCCGCGGGCAACGGGGGCAGCGCCGCCGAGGCGCAGCACCTGACCGCCGAGCTCGTCGGGCGCTACCGGCTCGAGCGTCGGGCGCTCTCGGCCGTAGCCCTCAGCGCCGAGACCTCCAGCCTCACCGCCCTCACCAACGACTACGGGCCGGAGGAGATGTTCGCCCGGCAGGTGGAGGCGCACGGGCGCCCCGGTGACGTCCTCGTGCTGCTCACGACGAGCGGGCGCAGCCCCAACCTGCTGGCCGCCGCCGCCCGGGCGCGCACCCTCGGCCTGACGACCTGGGCGCTGACCGGCCCGACGCCCAATCCGCTCGCCGCGCTCGCCGACGAGACCCTCGCGATCGACTCCGACTATCCCGCCACCGTGCAGGAGCTTCAGCTGGTCGCCGTCCACCTGATCTGCGCGGCGCTCGACGTCGCGCTCGGCGTCGGCAGTGACCGGGCGGTCCGCCTCCCCGGGCGAACCGGTCGCCTGTCGCCCACGGCGAGCGCGTGAGCGGTCCGCTCGTCGTCGTCGGCGACGCCCTGCTCGACGTCGACGTGGTCGGCCGGGCGACCCGACTCAGCCCCGACGCGCCCGTACCCGTCGTGGAGGACGCGGCCGAGCGGCCCCGGCCCGGCGGCGCGGCGCTCGCGGCCC
>JALYMT010000057.1 GCA_030773555.1 Actinomycetota bacterium
ACCGGTCTGGAGCACCATCTGCACGGCTTCGGCCTTGAACTGCGGACTGAACTTCCTCCGCTGCTCGGGCATGGACAGATCCTCTCAGGAAGGAGTCCCTGTCCAAGATCCTTGGTACACCCCAGTACGCGTTACGGCCGAGTCGGGCGGAACGGCGCGCGAGCTGCGCGCTCTTGTACGGCGGCCACCGTCACAGTGACAGAGTGGGGCGGCCAAGAGCTACCGGCAAGGATCGCGCCAGGTGTTGGTAAGGCGGATCGCTCTCTGCGGTGACACCTGCGAGGGTCGTGCATCGTGACGCTTCCCCGCGCCCGACCGGGACACGTAGGAGGGATGCTGCCAAAAGCCGGACAGCCAGCCGAGCGGTGGGAGGCGTCCTCGCAGTCACTGGTGGCCGTCGCCCTGGGTCACGCCTGGGAGTGGTCACAAGCGGTTCGGCTGCAGTTAGAGCGCTTCCGCCGCTCCGGGCGAGTCTCCGACGCCTACCTGCTCGTCATCGCGCTACGGAATGTGCTCCGGGCTGCGCGACTGGCCCGAGACGAACTCGCCACCGACGCTGGGCGAGCTGCGCTCGACCAGGCCATCACCGCGTTCGAGGAGACGCTGCCTGGGGTGAAAAGCGCCCGGGACGTGCTTGAGCACTTCGACGCCTACGCCCGTGGGCGTGGCGGCACCGGCAAGGACCGCGGGACTCTCGGCCCCTATCCGGTCACCGTCGCTGGGAGCGGGGATCAGGACGGGGGCGGCTGGCCGAAGCGCTTGGTGCTCCATATCGGCCCGCACCCGGTCGACCTGACCGCAGCGCCGCAAGCCGCGGCGGCGCTCGTCCACGCGATCCACCTGGCGGCACGTGCCGAGGAATGACTGGTTGGCTCGGGGTGCGGTGACTACCGCTCCGATGGCATCAGCGGCACGCGCTTGCAGTGCCCGACCCGCACGCCGCCGTGGACCTGGACGGGGAAGCCGGGCGACGCCATCCCTGCCGAGGTTGTCCGTGACGAGCTCAGGCCGCTGCCTGTCGCCCGTCCGGCGTCTGAGGAGCACTACGAGCCCAGGCGAACCATCAAGGTCGGCGAGCTGGGTCCCCTGGCCGACGACTCGCCAAGCGAGTACGCCAGAGCCACTGGCGCTCGCATCTCCCCGGCGTACGACGATCGGCCCAACCGCTGGTAGGCGCTGCCGGCGGTGGGCCGGGAGCTGCGCGAGCGGGCCAGGATGACCCGCAGGCGCTGCGGGAGCGGTTCCGCGTCGTGCGTTACGACCCGCGCGGGCACGGTCGCTCCCCCGCACCGCCGGGACCCTACGACCTCGCCGACCTCGCCGCCGACGTCCTAGCCCTCCTCGACCGGCTCGGCGCGCCGACCGCGGACTTCTGCGGCCTGTCGCTGGGCGGCATGACCGGCATGCAGCTGGCCGTGGACCATCCCGAGCGGATCGGCCGGCTCGTGCTGTGCTGCACCGCCGCGAAGCTGCCGCCCGAGCCGTGGGTGGAACGGGCCGCCGCCGTGCGCTCCGCGGGCACGGCGTCGATCGCCCCCCACCGTGGTCACCCGCTGGCTGACCCCGGAGTACGCGGCCGCGCATCCTGACCTCGTCCGCCGGCTGGAGGCGATGGTCGAGGGAGCCGATGACGAGAGCTACGCGGCGTGCTGCGAGGCCATCCAGCGCATGGACCTCCTCGACTCCCTGGAGCGGGTGAGCGCGCCCACCCTCATCATCGCGGCGAAGAAGGATCCGGCGACCCCGCCGGAGCATGCGCAGCTCATCGCGGCGCGCATCCCGGGCGCGCGCCTCGAGGTGCTCTCGCCCGCCGCGCACCTGGCCAACCTCGAGCAGCCCGACGCGGTGAGCACGCTGCTCCTCGACCACCTCGACCACCTCGACCACCTCGACCCTGACGGGGAGCGGTGATGAGCGATGACGACCGGCGAGCAGGGGCACACCGCGGTGTCGGCCCCTAACCGTCGACGCGGAACTGCACCCGGGCGATCTCGTCACTCACCGGGTCGAACAGCTCGCGTCGGATGCGGTTGTGCTCGTCGTCCCGGTCGTAGCGGCGATAGGCGTCCTCGTCGACGAGGTCGACCGTGATGGCCATGTCCCAGGTTCCGCCACGCAGGGCCAGGTCCCGGCCGGTGTGCATCGCGAGCAGCCCGTCGGTGCGCACCGCGTGCAGCGCGCAGCGCCTCGTCGAGACGTGCGGGGTCAGCCCCGGCGCGCAGCCGGCCGACGACGACGTTGCGGATCACGGGGAGCGCTCCTTGCCCTCAGGGAGGGACGAGAGAGAGTACGACGCCTCACCTCGGGGCATCGGGGAGCTATGGACACCACCGACCTGTTGGCCCTGCGCTCGGACGACCGGGCCGCCCTCCTCCTGGTGGGCCTGCGCGGAGACTGGTGACCGTACTGCTGCGCCCAGTCGGTCCGACTGGCCAACGACGCCGCCCGCATCGCCGCCACCGGCGCTGAGGTGGTGCTCACCACCGTCGACCCACCAGAGGTGCACCTGGGGTGGAACGAGACCTGGCACCTGCCCTTCCGCTGGGCGAGCGACCCCGCAGGCGAGCGGATCGCCAAGCCGCTCGACTCCTGGAACGCCGAGGCCGCCATCTTCAAGCCGATCGTCCTGCTCGTGGACCCGGACGGCCGGCAGGTCTACCGGCACGACTCGCTGGACTTCGCCGACCGGCCCGACGACGAGGACGTGCTCGGCGCCCTGGCCTCGCTGGGTCTCTCTGCAGTGCCGGAGCCGCAGGGCTGGGCACCGGAGGGCGTCACGCCCCGGCCTTCCGAGCGGGCGTTCCCGCCGCCGCACTACGCGCCGTACTTCCGCTCTCTGCGCTTCGCGAGCCTGGCCCTGGCCGAGCGGATGACCTGCGAGCCGGACCGGGAGGAGCTGCACCGGACGCACCGCATGGCCGACTCGTTCCTGTTGGCCTGGCCGGAGCGCCGCAAGCGGCTCGGCCTGCCATAGGACAGACGGGCCGGCATCCGGCCGAAGGAGCAAGCACAGGTGTGTCACAAGCACGGCGGCGCGAACAGTACATCCGCGAGGCAGCGAACCAGCGGCTGCTGGCCCTGCTCGACCCGGCGCTAGCCGAGCTGCGACGCATCCTGAAGAAGCCCAGCACCTCCGACTCGGACCGGCTCCGCGCCATGCCATGTTATGCCATGCCATGATCATGGATCGCACTGGGCTCAGCGCCGAGATCGTGGTGAAGGAGCTGTCGCTGCAGATGCAGGTGGAGGCGCAGCAGGCAGCGACGGAGAGCCCGTGGGCCGGGCTCCTCGTGGACGGCATCGCCACCGAATCGGCCCCTCCGCTGTATCCCGAGGAGGAGGAAGACCAGCGGCGGCTGAACGAGGAGCAGCTCAACGCCGACGACCCCCGCGTCATTCAGGGCGAGGTCGTCAAGGAGGAGCCCCGAGTGCTGCCGCCGGCTCCCCCTCCGGCCGTCCCCGGTGAGGGATCCGCTGCGGGAAGCTTCGCTCATGGCGAGCAGGAGTCGCCCGGTGTCGCGCATCCCCCGCATCAGAGACAGTAGCGTCGCCTGGTGTCCGAGCTTGCGCATCGCGCGGTCTTGTCGCACTTCTCGTGGGAGGACGGGCACGCTGACGTCTGGCGCGTCTTCGCCGACGCCGAGGCGCTGCCGCTGGTGGTCGCTGGCCTGGTCGCGCCGTGGGAGAGGGCGGGCGTCACCCACGTTGTCGGCATCGAATCCCGCGGTTTCCTGCTCG
>JALYMT010000058.1 GCA_030773555.1 Actinomycetota bacterium
GGGTCCGTTCGGGCCCTCGCCGCCGGCTGCGGAGTACGCGGTGCTCACCGCGGGCTGACGCCGTTCTTCGTCGCCAACTCCCGGTAGCGGGCGGCGTCCGTCGTGACCTTCTGCCGCACCTGGTCACCCGTCAGCTCGGCGCGCTCGATGAAGTTGTCCTTGAGGAACTTGTCGTACGCCGGGTCCTTCGTGCTCTGCAGGAAGGCGTCGCGCAGCTTGGTCAGAGCTTGCGGGCTGGTGCCCTTGGGTGCGGCGACGAAGCGCACCTGGTCGACGGTGAAGTCGACGCCCTTCTCCTTGACGGTCGGGATCTCCGGCAGCTGGGGACTGCGCTGCTCCGAGAAGATCGCCAGCTGGCGCAGCTCGCCGGACTGCACCTGCTTGATCGACTCGGCGATCTGGGTGGAGGCCAGGTCGACCTGCCTGCCCAGGAGGGCGTTGACAGCCGGCCCGCTGCCGTCGAAGGGCACGTCCTTCGCGTTGACCCCGGCCTCCTTGAGGAAGACCAGCGCGGAGAAGTGGGTGGCGGTGCCCACGCCGGAGTGCGCGAACGTCAGCGGCGTGCTGTTGCCCTTGGCCTTGAGCAGGTCGTCGATCGTCTTGTACGGCGAGTCCTTGTGCACCACGATGACGAGGTTCTCGCGGGTCAGGCCGGTGGCGATGTCCATGGTGTTGATGTCGAGGCCCGTGGGTGCGGCGGTGATGAGTGGGCTGATGGTGAACAGCGAGGTCGGGGCCAGCGCGACCTTGTGGCCGTCGGGCGGGCTCTGCACCGCCTCCTTGGTGCCCACCGCGCCGCCGGCCCCCGGACGGTTGACGACGACCATCGTCTGACCGAGCGGCTGCCGGATCTCCTTGGTGGCGGCCCGGCCGATGAGGTCGGTGCTGCCCGCGGGGGCGAACGGGATGACGAACTCGACCGGCTTCGTCGGGAACGAGCTGTTGCCACCCGTGCTGGTACCACCGCCCTGGACGCCGCCACAGGCGGCAAGGGCGGCGACGGCCACGGCGGCCAGGCCGCTCTTGAACAGGAAACGGCGCCGCGTGGGCGTCGTCGGATCGGTGCTGCTGGCCACTTGTCCTCCGTCGGTCGCGACCGGCTCCGGTCGCCCTGCTCGCATGGCGATCACGCCTTGAAGGGCCGACCTTATCGGCCTTGCCCGCACTCGGCCGGGCTTGCTGGCGGAAGAGTCAGCGGGCAGGGACCGCTGCCGCGTCGCCCGCCCATCGCTCCAGCAGCCAGCCGGCCACGGCCGATGGCGATGCCCCCCACCGCTGGCGGGAACCATCCCCGGTGGCCGCCGGAGGTGCGCCCGTCAGCCTTGCTTCTGGTGGCGCACCCGGTCGGGCTCCACCACGAACATGATCCGCTGCTCGTCGGGCCCGCGGTACGGGTAGTGCTCGACGCCCAGGTACTTCTTCGCAAGCCGGTCGATGTGCTCATCGGCACCCTCGGTGCGTCCCGACGCGCGGCCCCGCACCTCCACGTACTCGTACGGGTTGCCCTGGTCGTAGACCACGACCGTCAGGCGGGGATCGCGCTGCAGGTTGGTGGGCCAGGTGCGGCCCACGGCACTGTTCATCGCCAGCCTGCCGTCCTCGAGGTTCACCCAGACGACGGTGCCGTGCACCGAGCCGTCCTCGAGGTACGTCGAGACCACCGCGTGGTTGGGCTGCTCGAGCAGGCGGCGCACGGGCGCGTCGTCGATCGTCGCCATCGGGTCCTCCTCCAGCGGGCGCGGCGCGGGCGCCTGGGGCCTACCCCTGACGGCGCCGGTTCGACCGTCGGCGCCGGGAGCGTCAGACGCCGGCCTCCGAGCGGGCGGCCCGCACCTTGTGCGGCACCTGGAGCAGCCGCAGCACGGTCACCAGGCCGAGCCCGCCGATCAGATTCCCGACCACGGCGAGGGAGAGCACGCCGAGCCAGTCGGCGTAGCCGAAGGGCGCGCCGGCGTGCAGCGCGGCGAAGCACAGCAGGGAGACGACGATCGCGTGGTTGAGCTGCCCGGCGCCCAGCAGAAAGGCCATCGCCACCGCCGCCACCAGCCGCACCCCGTCGGACTCGGTGGCGTGCTGCATATGCGTCATCAGGGTGATCACCATGCCGCCGAGCAGGGCCAGGGTGGAAGCGCGCCAGCCGAAGCCGAGGTCGACATAGAAGGACGCCGCCTTGATCGCGGTCTCGCGCAGGTCGGGGAAGGCGGCCATCATTAGACCGGTCACCGTCCACCCGCCGATCAGGTTGGCCACCGCGGTCGAGCCCCACAGCCGCCCGAGGGCGGCCGGCGATGCCCGCCGGGCCACGACCGCGGCCACCGGCACGAGAAATCCCTCGGTGAACAGCTCGCTGCGCGCCAGCGTCAAGGCGATGAACCCGATGCCGAAGGCCAACCCGGCCAGCAGGACGTTGCCGGTGTAGTGCTCGACCAGCAGCAGGGCGAGCACCCCGGCCCCCACGTCGAGCCCGCCGAGGACGCCCGTGGACGCCAGCCCCACCCACGTACGGCCCAGCCGCTGCTCGCCCTCCTCGACGAGGCGGTCGAAGGTCTCCTCGCTGTCCTGCTGCGGCACCTCGGGTGCATCAGTCACCGTCACAAGCGATATCTGCCCACTTCGGGGGCCGGCGACGCGTCGCCGGGAATCGCCTCCGCGTGCTCCCGCGCCCGCTGCACGTAGCCCTCGGCTCCTCGGCGGGCGCGCTCCCGCTCCTCGTCGGTCAGCGGTCGCCGCACCCGCGCCGGCACGCCGGCGACCAGCGACCCCGGGGGCACCTCGGTGCCCTCGAGCAGCACCGCCCCGGCGGCGACGAGCGACCCCTGGCCGACCCGCACGCCGTTGAGCAGCACCGCACCCATGCCGACGAGGACTCCGTCCTCGACGGTGCAGCCGTGCAGCACGGCGCGGTGCCCGACCACCACTCCGGAGCCGATGACCGCGGGGTAGCCGGGGTCGGCGTGCACGACGCAGCCGTCCTGCAGGTTGCTGCCCTCCCCGAGCTCGATCGCGTCGCCGTCGGCGCGCACCACGGCGCCGTACCAGACGCTGGAGCGGGCCCGCAGCCGGGCGCGGCCGACCACGACGGCGCCGGGCGCGACCCAGGCGGTCGGGTCGAGGTCGGGCTCCCAGCCGGCGTGGGGCAGCAGGAGCGCACCGGGCGACACGGTCATCGGACTCCTCCTCCGGGGAAGCACGGGATGCGCACGTGGACCCGGCCGAGAGACCGCGGCAGCCGCCGGGCTCAGTGGGGGAGCACCTGACCGAGGCGCTCGGTGAGCTTCATGTTCTCGCGGTAGTCCACGGGCACGACGATGACGGACGGCCGGTTGCGCACCGCGAACGCCTCCCGGAGCGCGGGGCGCAGCTCGTCGGCCGAGCCCACCCGGCGGGCGTGGCAGCCGAAGGCCTCGGCGAGCCGCACGAGATCGGGGTTGCCGATCTTGGTGTGCGAGGACCTGCCGTAGTGCATCTCCTGCTTCCAGGTGATGAGGCCGTACTCCCCGTCCTCCCACACGACGATGACCGGTGCCAGGCCGTACAGCACTGCGGTGGCGAGCTCCTGCACGTTCATCAGGAAGCCGCCGTCGCCCGAGACGGCGACGACGTTACGGTCGGGGTGCACGAGCTTGGTGCTGATCGCACCGGGGAGCGCCACGCCCATCGAGCAGAAGCCGTTGGAGATGATGCAGGTGTTCGGCGCGTACGTGGGGTAGTGGCGCGCGATCCACATCTTGTGCGCCCCCACGTCGCTGATCAGGATGTCGTCGTCGCCCATCTCGGTGCGCAGGTCGGCGAGGATCCGCTGCGGAGTGAGCGGGAACCCGTCGTCGTCGGCGTGCTCCTCGGTGATCTCGTACGTCAGCAGCTCGCGCAGCTTCGGGAACGTCTCGCTGTAGCGGTAGCGGTGGCCTGCTGGCAGCCCCTCGTTGATCCCCCACAGCGTGGCGGCGATGTCACCGACGACCTCCACGTGCGGGCGGTAGGCGCCGTCGACCTCGGCGGGGTCGAAGTCGATGTGCAGCAGCTTCTTCGGCTCGCCGACGCTCCACCGCGACGGCGGCCACTCCACCATGTCGTAGCCGATCGCGACGACCACGTCAGCGGCCTCGAAGGCGCCGATGACGTGGTCGCGCGAGCCCAGGCCGGCAGTGTAGAGGCTCTGCGGGTCGCGGTCGGAGATCGCGCCCTTGGCCATGAAGGTCGTGGCGGCGTAGACCCCGGTCTGCTGGAGGAAGCGGCTGAGCTGCTTCGTCACCCGGGTGCGCACGCAGCCGTTGCCGATCAGGACCATGGGCTGCTCGGCCTGCACGAGGAGGTCGATCGCCGCCCGGATGCTCTTCTCGTCGGGGATCGGGCGGCGCACCTTGACCGGCGGGACGATCGGCTCGTCGTCGACGTCGTGCTTGGCCACGTCCTCGGGCAGCTCCAGGTGCGTCGCCCCCGGCTTCTCGGCGACGGCGAGCTTGAAGGCCTTGCGGACGGCCTCCGAGATGACCCGCGCGTCGTGCACCGAGGTCGCCCACTTGGTGATGGGCCGGAACATGCCGACCACGTCCATCGCCTGGTGCGACTCCTTGTGCAGCCGGGTCGTCGCGCCCTGCCCGGTCACGGCCACGACCGGCGAGCGGTCCATGTTGGCGTTGGCGACGCCGGTGACGAGGTTGGTCGCGCCCGGCCCCAGCGTCCCCAGGCACACGCCCGGCTTGCCGGTCATCCGCCCGTAGAGATCGGCCATGAAGGCCGCCCCCTGCTCGTGATGGCAGGTGATGAAGCGGATGGGGGAGTCGAGCAGGGACATCATCACGTCCGCGTTCTCCTCGCCGGGCACGCCGAAGACGTACTCGACGCCCTCGGCCTCGAGGCAACGCAGGAAGAGATCGCTGGCCTTCATCGTCATGGGGGTCGTCCTACCCGCGCACGAGCCCGGCTCACGTCCGCTTGCTTCCACAGCTTCGAGGCGGGTGCGCTCCGTGCACAGCTTCCGCCGGACCCCTGGTCGCGCTGTGCCAGGGGCGCGACCGTCGCCGCATGACCTCCTCGCCCCGGCCCGCTGCTGCCCCCGCCCGGCCCGAACCGCCCCTGCTCCCGAAGCTCTCGAGCCCGGCCGACCTGGTCGAGGCGGTGGCTCACCTGCTCGGGTTCCACCCCGCCGAGAGTCTCGGGGCCGTGGGCATGTCGGGCCCTCGGCGCCGGCTGGGCCTCAAGCTGCGGATCGACCTGCCGCCGGCCGAGGGCGAGCAGGTCCTCGCCGATCTCGTGTCGACCCACCTGGGCCACGCGGGCGCCGACGCGGTGATCCTGGTCGTCTACACCGAGCAGCCGGGCGAGCAGCCGGGCGAACAGCCGGGCCAGCAGCCGGGGGGAGGCGGGCGGCCGCGCGCCGGCCTCGTGCAGACCCTGACCGCAGTGCTCGAGTCCCGGAGCCTGACCGTCTTCGACGCGCTGCTCGTGCAGGGCGGGCGGTGGTGGTCCTACACCTGCACCGACTCGGCCTGCTGCCCGCCGGGCGGCGTGCCGGTGCGCACCGGGTCGGGGGCCGGCGAGCCGGGTGGCGGCAGGCGTCGCGTACGCGGGACTCGCGGCCCTCCCGAGCCGTGAGCACCTGGAGCGGTCGCTGCGCGTTCCCCGGTCGGTAGCGCGGGTTGCCGCGAAGCAGGCCCTCGACCGCGTCGCCCGGACGATGCTGGACCGCCGCGGCGCCGGCGCGACCGCCGAGACGCTGCGCGAGGAGGCCCGCGAGCTGCTGCAGGCCCTGCTCGCCCGCTACGCCGAGGGCCGTCCCTCGGTGGAGCCCGACGAGGCGGCCCGGCTCGTGCTCGCCCTGCGCGACGTCCCCCTGCGCGACGAAGTGTGCGGCATGTACGGCGGCACCCGCGCCGACGAGCTGCGCAGCCTGCTCACCGACCTGGTGCGACGCGGTGCCGCCCGACGACGCGCCCGTGGTCACGGTCCTCGCGGCGGTGGCGTACGCCCAGGGCGACGGCTCGGTGGCGGGCATCGCCCTCGAGCGGGCCCTCGCGAGCGACCCCGACTACTCGCTCGCCCGACTGCTCCGGGAGGGGCTGCAGCGGGGGGTGCACCCCGCTGCGCTCCGCGAGGTCTGGGCGCGCGCCGACGTCACCGCGAGGACGACGGGGGGCGGGCGGCGAGGGCGCCGCGGGTCCAGCCGGAAAACGACCCGGGCTACCGGCGGCGCCGCTGCCTCCGGCGGGTGGCCTGCTCGGGAGGCGTGACCGACGTGGGCCAGTGCCGGGGGCGGCGCAGCGACGACGGCACCGTGGTCGCTGCGTCCCCGGTGGCCGCGTCGAGCTGCGGCTGGGTGAGGAAGATGCTTCCGTCGAGCCTCGCGGCCCGCAGATCGGCGGCCCGCAGGTCGGCGCCCAGGAGGTCGGCGTGGCGCAGGTCGGCGCCGCGGAGGTCGGCGCCGAGCAGATACACGCCACGCAGGCCGGCGGCGCGCAGGTCGGCCCCGCGGAGGTTCGCCCCGATCAGGTCGGCGCCCCAGTGGTCCGCCCCTGGGCCCCCGGCCTCGGCCCGCACCGTCTGGCTGACCCGATCCAGCAGCGGGCCGAGCTCCTGCCGATGTGCGGCGGGATCGACGGAGGCGAGCGCGTCGGGGCCGGACCCGGTGAGGCGTCGGGTCTGCTCCCGAGCAAGGTCGACTCCTCGCGGGGCGGCCCGTCGGGCAGGCGCGTGAGGGCTTCGGCGAGGTGCCAGAGCAGCTCCTTGAGCTGGCGCATCACCGGGAAGACGGCGAACATCGACGTCGCGACCGCGGGGTCCGCTCGCCAGTCCCCGCCACCGAAGGTCACCTGGGTGACGTGCTGGCCGGCCCCGAAGCAGTCGAACACGGCGCAGCCGGCGAAGCCCCGGTTCCGGAGGCCGTCGTGGATGCGGCAGCCGAAGTCGGCGCCCAGGTTCGGGCACGCCCGCCCGGCCGGCTTGTCCATGGCGAAGTCGGCCGACGCCGCGAAGGCCGGGGCGACGCAGCAGAGCCCGACGCAGCGGGCGCAGTCGGCCCGCAGGTCCGCACGACCGTCGGCCAGGCGCCCCGGCTCGCCGGCTCGGTCCGACATGGACTCGCCCCTCCACGCGCCGGTGCCTCGACCCGCCGGCCGGCGAGGCCAGGGGTCCACCGCTCCCACGGTAGGTCTGGCGCCCCGGCGGAGCGCGGTCGCCGTACCTAGAGTTCCTGCTCGTGATGATCCGAGAGGCCGGCGAGCAGGACTGGCCGCGCATCTACCCCTTCTTCGCCGCCATCGTCGCGGCCGGGCGCACCTACGCCTTTCCCGAGAACCTCTCGCTGGAGGAGGCCCGCCCGTGGTGGATGGAGCGGCCGCCCGGTCGCACCGTGGTCGCCGTCGACGGCGACACGGTCCTCGGCTCGGCCAAGATGGGTCCGAACCGGCCCGGTCGCGGCGCACACGTGGCCACGGCCAGCTTCATGGTCGACCCGAACTCCGCCCGCCGCGGAACAGGCCGGCCCTGGGGGAGCACGTCCTCGACTGGGCCCGCGCCGCCGGCTACCACAGCGTCCAGTTCAACGCGGTGGTGGAGACCAACGTGGCCGCTGTCGCGCTCTGGCAAGCGCTGGGCTTCGAGATCCTCACCACCGTCCCCGAGGCCTTCGACGACCCGGAGCACGGGCTCGTCGGCCTGCACGTGATGTACCTGCGCTTGTCGTCGAGCCGAACCCCTGCACCCCGCCGCCTGCCCGTGGACCGATGAGTTCCTCCCCGGACGACCGTCTACCGGTGCAGCATCGGTCGTGGGGGGTTCGCTCCCCGTACGAGAGGAGGCGGCGCCGTGCAGCAGAAGATCACCCCGAACCTGTGGTTCGACACCGAGGCCGAGGAGGCGCGCATTTCTACATCTCCGTCTTCGAGAACTCGCGCATCGGAAGCGTCAGCCGCTACCCCGAGGGGGCGCCCGGACCGACCGGCACGGTGATGACGGTGGAGTTCGAGCTGGACGGCCAGCGGTTCGTCGGCATCAACGGCGGCCCGCAGTTCACGTTCGACGAGGCCGTCTCCTTCGAGATCACCTGCGATACCCAGGACGAGGTCGACTACTACTGGGACCGGCTGTCCGAGGGCGGGGAGAAGTCACAGTGCGGCTGGCTCAAGGACCGGTACGGGCTGTCCTGGCAGGTGGTCCCGACCGGCCTGGTGGAGGTGCTCGGCGACGCCGACCCGGAGCGGGCGCAGCGCGCGATGCAGGCGATGCTCGGGATGCGCAAGCTCGACATCGCCGCGCTCCGCGCCGCGGCCGGCGTCCCGGCGGCCTGAAGGCCCTGCTGGGCGGAGGTCGGCACTCGCCGTGTGCCTACCTCCTGGATTGTGAGTAGGGCCTGGGACCCAGCGGCCCCCGGCGTGCTGCGCCTGCCGTCCGGACGGCTGCTGCGGGGCCGCGGGCTGCGTCAGCCGCCGCCCGCGGGTCCCGCATCGGACTTCGCCCTCTACCTGCTCGGGAGGCGGCCGCTCCCGCTGGGCGGGGACGTGCGGTGGGTCCGCTGGCCGGACTTCCGCCTGCCCACGGACCGCCGCGACGCGCAGGAGGCGCTGCGGGAGGCGTGGCAGCGCGCCGGGACCGAGCGGGTGGAGATCGCCTGCGGAGGTGGCCGCGGCCGCACCGGCACCGCGCTCGCCTGCGTCGCGGTGCTCGACGGCGTGCCGGCCCGCGAGGCGGTGGCGTACGTGCGCGCGCACTACTCCCCGCGCGCGGTCGAGACGCCGTGGCAGCGGCGCTACGTCAGCCGATTCCTGTCGGCATGAACCGTGAGGCGATGCTCGTGATCTCTGTGCCGGACTATCTCTCGTTCGTCGACGACGCGCTCACCGGCATGGTCGAGATCGTCACCGAGCTGGGCGACGAGCCGGCGGCAGCAACCGCCGCCCGGATCTGCCCGGCGCCAACTCCCCGTACGCCGTGCTGACGCACTGTCTCGGCGTGCTGGAGTACTGGGGCGGCCACGTCGTGGCGGGACGTGCGATCGATCGGGACCGCGACGCCGAGTTCGCCGCGGAAGGCGATGTGGCGACCCTGACCGAGCGGGTCAGGATCGCTCGCCGTCGGTTCCTCGCCGACCTCGAGGGCGTCGACCCGCCGGCTGCCCCGCGTGGGGCGGTGGAGCCGGCGGACGCAGAGCTGCCGCTGGGGCGCACGCAAGGGGGAGCGCTCGTGCACGTCCTTGAGGAGCTCGCCCAGCATCGCGGGCAGATGGAGCTCACCCGCGACGTCCTTCGCGCCACCCAGGACCGTACGAGCTGAAGCGCTCGTGTCGCTT
>JALYMT010000059.1 GCA_030773555.1 Actinomycetota bacterium
CGAACGGCGTCCGGAGCACTCCGAGGCGATGGCCAAATGGTCGATGATCGGGCTGATGGCCCGACGCCTGGAACCAGCTGGACGCCGTCCATGGACCTGAAGACGGCGTTACTCAACACGTTCTGAGCGACCGGCCGGACGTCAGGTCCACGGCTCGGCGTCCGGCAAGGCCGCGCCGTACCAGTGCTCGATCAGCCGCCGGGCGATCGAGACGGGGGGCGGCAGGCCCACCTCCGCCGTGCGCAGCGACGTCGCCAGCTCCTCTCGGGTGAACCAGCGGGCCTCGGCGAGCTCCTCGTCGTCGAACGAGATCGCCGTCGACTCGGCGTGGGTGACGAAGCCCAGCATCAGGCTCGACGGGAACGGCCAGGGCTGACTGCCGAGGTAGGTGGTCGACCCCACCTGCACACCGGCCTCCTCGCGGACCTCCCGGCGCACCGCCTGCTCGAGCGACTCCCCCGGCTCCACGAAGCCGGCCAGGCAGGAGAACCGGCGCGGCGGCCAGCTGGGCTGGCGGCCGAGGAGGATCCGCCCGTCGCCGTCGACGACGGCCATGATGACGGCCGGGTCCGTACGGGGATAGTGCTCGCTGCCGTCACGGGAGCAGCGGCGTACGTGCCCGGCGGCGGCGGTCTCGGTGGGCGCGCCGCAGCGCGGGCAGTGGGTGTGGGTGGCGTGCCAGTTGGTCAGGGCGACCGCGTCGACGGCCAGGGCCGCGTCGCGGTCGCCCAGCAGCGCACCCACCTCGCGCAGGCCGTTGGGCCGCGCCCCCTCGTAGACGGGCAGCTCTGGAGGGCGGACGGCGAAGTACGTGCTCCCCTGGCGGTCGACGCCGAGCAGGTAGCGCTCGCCTTCCGGCGCGGCCGGCGGCGGCAGCAGGAACAGTGCGGGTCCGTCCCGCTCGGCGGTGACCAGCAGCTGCCCGGCGGCGACGAGGACCACGCGGGTGGCGGGGTCGGCCCAGGCGCTCGCGAGCCACGGCTCGTCGGTACGCCGCTCGGCCACCCGCTCGATGCTCCCGCGCGCCAGCGCGAGTCGGTCGAGCGTCATGCGCGCCCCAGGGTCGCCGGCAACTGCTCCCAGAGGTAGGCCGCCGCCTCGGCGCCCTTGAGCAGCATCGGCACGTCGACCTTCTCGTTCGGCGCGTGCCAGCCGTCGTCGGGCAAGCTCGCGCCGAGGAACACGACCGGTGCGCCGAGCACGTCCTGCAGGTCGGCTTCGGGACCGGACCCGCCCTCGCGGGTGACGAGCACCTCGGCGGCGTCGAAGGCCCGCGCGAGCGCCACCCGGACCGCGGTCAGCGCGGGGGCGTCGAGGGGGGTCAGGCAGGGGCGCACCGCGTTGCCCGCGAGATCCACCCGCGCTTCCACGCCGGGGGGGACCGCAGCGAGCACCCAGTCGCGGAACGAGGCGAGCACCCGGGCGGGCTCCTGCCCGGCGACGAGGCGGAACGACACCTTGGCGTGCGCCTCGCTCGGCACGATCGTCTTGGCGCCCGGACCGGTGTAGCCGCCCCAGATCCCGTTGAGCTCGGCGGTCGGGCGGGCCCAGACCCGCTCCAGGGTGCTGTAGCCGGCCTCGCCGTGCACGGCCGACGAGCGCGCGTCGCGCAGCCAGCCGGCCTCGTCGAACGGCAGCCGGGCGAACAGCTCGCGCTCCTGCTCGCTCAGGGGGCCGACACCGTCGTAGAAGCCGGGAATCGTCACCCGGCTCTCCTCATCGTGCAGACGGGCCAGCAACCGGCACAGCTCGGTGAGCGGATTGCGGACCGCGCCGCCGAAGGACCCCGAGTGGATGTCGCCCGACGGGCCACGCAGGTGCACCTCGGCGTGCGCCAACCCCCGCATGCCGACGACCGTGGAGGGGATGTTGCGGCTCCACATCCCGGTGTCGGAGACGACGACGACGTCGCAGTGCAGCCGGTCGCGGTGGGCGTGGAGCAGCTCGACGAAGTGCGGCGAGCCCGACTCCTCCTCGCCCTCCACCAGCAGTTTCACGGTCACGGCGGGCGCGGAGCGCCCGGTGGCGGCCAGGTGGGCGCGCACGGCGAGGGTGTGGAAGAGGACCTGGCCCTTGTCGTCGGCCGCGCCGCGGCCTCGGATCACGCCGTCGGCGACCGTCGGCTCGAACGGCGGGCTCTGCCACAGTGCGAGCGGCTCGACCGGCTGCACGTCGTGGTGGCCGTACACGAGGAACGTCGGGGCGTCGGGCTCGCCCGCCGGCCACTCGGCGAACAC
>JALYMT010000060.1 GCA_030773555.1 Actinomycetota bacterium
GGCGCGCAAGGCGCGCGGGGGTGAAACGCTTGAAGGCCCGCAGGCCCGCGGGAATCTCGTCGTCCGCCAGGGCGGCGAGGGCATCGGCGGCGAGCGCGACGACGCGCGTACGGACGCGCTCGGGCAGCGGCCGCTCGAGCGCGCCGTTTCCGGCGGCCGGCTCCGCGCTCGTCCCCTCGCCCGTGGTCACACTGCTCGATCCTCCGACATCCGGTCGTCGACGGCCGCGCCTGCGCGGGGCACGAGCTCGACGGCGTCCAACGCGTCGCACCAGCGGCAGCGCACGTGCTCGAGTCTCTCGTGCAGCACCTCCCGCTCCTCGACCCGGGTCTCGCCGGCGAGGTCGAGGTGCACGTACTCCCGAACCCGCGAGGAGCGGGTCACGTCGAAGCGGGTCAGGTTGCCGCAGAGCCGGCAGCGCCACCGGGTGTCAGGGGTGGGGGTGGGAACGGGCACGAGGCTCCTCTCGACGGCGGGCGCCGACAACGACGACGGCGGTCACCGTATGTCTCCCGCCGCGTGGACGGGGCGGCCAGTGGCACTCGGCCCTTCAGCCGCTTCATCGTCCGAGAAGAGACGGTGCGTCCGACGGCCGGCAGACTGTCGAGGTTCTCGAGAACGAAGCCCTCGTACGCCGACACGTCGGCCACGATCGCCCTCGCCACTGCGCTCAGCCCCTGTACCGGAGCTGTTCGTCCGTGACCTCCGCGAGTGGGCTCGCACCGAGCGGCAGTAGCCGCCGCGCCGGCAGCGCACGGACCGTACGGAAACTGTCGGTGGCGGGCCCTACGGTCCCGGACCATGACAGCACCTGCTGGTGTGCAGGGCAGCTTCGACGACCTGGGCACGCCGCTGCGCGAGGTCTGCTTCGTCGTCGTCGACCTCGAGACGACCGGCGGCTCGCCGGCGACGTCCGAGATCACCGAGATCGGCGCGGTACGGGTACGGGGCGGCGAGGTCCTCGGGGAGTTCCAGACGCTGGTCAACCCGGGCGCGCCCATCCCGCCCTTCATCGCCGTGCTCACCGGCATCACCGACGCCATGGTCGCCTCCGCCCCGGGCCTGCGCGCAGCCCTGCCCGCCTTTCTCGAGTTCGCCCGGGGCGCGGTCCTCGTCGCCCACAACGCGCCCTTCGACATCGGCTTCCTGCGCGCTGCAGCGGCCCGGCTGGGCCATGCCTGGCCCGACGTCGAGGTCGTCGACACGGCCCATCTGGCCCGCCACGTCCTCACCCGTGACGACACCCCCAACTGCAAGCTCGCCACCCTCGCGCGCTTCTTCCGGGCCGGCACGGTCCCGGAGCACCGCGCGCTGTCCGACGCGCGGGCCACCGTTGACGTCCTGCACGGGCTGATCGAACGGCTCGCGGGCCACGGCGTGCACGCCCTCGAAGAGCTCGCGACCTTCTCCTCGAGGGTCACCCGCGAGCAACGCCGCAAGCGCCACCTGGCCGCTGCGCTGCCCCGCGCCCCCGGGGTCTACGTGTTCCGCGACCGGCACGGACACGTCCTGTACGTCGGCAGGTCCGCCGACATCCGCTCGCGGGTCCGCACCTACTTCACCGCCTCCGAGCGACGCAGCCGGATGGCCGAGATGGTCGCGCTGGCCGAGGCGGTGACCCCGCTGGTGTGCCCGACCGCCGTCGAGGCCGAGGTCCGCGAGCTGCGCCTGCTCGCCGAGCACAAGCCGCACTACAACCGGCGCTCCCGCTTTCCCGAGCGGGCCCGCTGGCTCAAGCTCACCGTCGAGGCGTTTCCGCGGCTGTCCCTGGTGCGGGCGGTGCGCGACGACGAGGGCCGCGGCGCGAGCTATCTCGGTCCGTTCGGCTCGCCCCGTTCCGCGGAGCTGGCGCGGATCGCGGTCCTCGAGGCCTTCCGGCTCCGTCAGTGCACCGACCGGCTGTCTCCGCGGCGGCACACGCCCGCGTGCGCGCTGGCCGAGATGGGTCGCTGCGGGGCTCCCTGCGAGGGGCGGGAGTCGGTGGCCGAGTACGCCGTGCACGTCGCGGGCGTCCGCGCGGCCTTCGCCTCCGACGCGCGGGTCCTGGCAGCGACGCTGTCCGCGCGCATCGCGCGCCTTTCCGGCGGGCAGCGCTACGAGGACGCGGCCGCGGCGCGCGACCGGCTCGCCGCCTTCGTC
>JALYMT010000061.1 GCA_030773555.1 Actinomycetota bacterium
GCGCCCGTCCTCGTGGGCACGGGCGCGGCTGCCGCCGTGGGGGGCGCCCGGTGGTGGGCGGCCGTCATGGCCCTGGTCGTCGCCCTGGCCCTGCAGGTGGGCGTCAACTACGCCAACGACTACAGCGACGGCGTGCGCGGCACCGATGCCCAGCGGGTCGGGCCGTTCCGCCTCGTCGGCTCGGGAGCGGCGCGACCGGGCGCGGTCAGGAGCGCCGCGCTGGCCTCGTTCGTGGTGGCGGCGCTCGCCGGGCTCCTCCTGGTGGCCGCGACCGGCACGTGGCCGCTGCTGCTGGGAGGCGCGGCCGCGATCGCCGCCGCCTGGTACTACACGGGTGGCCGCCGGCCGTACGGCTACGCCGGGCTCGGCGAGGTCGCGGTCTTCGTCTTCTTCGGGCTGGTCGCCACGGTCGGCACGGCCTACGTGCAGGCACGGGTCGTGACGACGGCCGCGGTCCTCGGCGGGGCCGCCTGCGGCGCCCTGGCCTGCGCCATCCTGGTGGCGAACAACCTGCGCGACATCCCCACCGACCGAGGGGCGGGCAAGCGCACCCTGGCCGTCCGCCTCGGCGGTCCCCGCACCAGGACCTTGTACGTGGCGCTGCTGGCGCTCGCCTACGCGTTGCTGCCGGCGCTCGCCTTCGCCAGCACCCGGGGAGCGCTGCTCCCGCTGCTGGTCCTGCCGCTGGCGGTCGCGCCCCTGCGGACCGTCACGGGCGGCGCCACCGGCCACGAGCTGGTGCCGGTGCTCGCGGCGACCGGGCGGCTGCAGCTGGCCTACGCCCTGCTGCTCGCTGCCGGCCTCGCCCTTGGATAGCGATTTTCCGGGGTTCCCCGCGCCGAGCCATTCCACCCAGCGTGGAATTCCCCACGCTGGGTGGAATCGCCGGTTGCGAGGTCCAACCGAAACGCGGTCACCCAGCGCAGCTCCAGGGTCACTCCGCCTGCGGTTCGACGCGGTCGTCGTCCTCGGAGCGGGCCCCGGCGTCGAGGCGGGAGCGCAGGCGCGACGTCCGGGCCACCAGCGCGGCCGACATCGCATCCCGCTGGCCGGTGAGCAGCCAGAAGCTCAGCAATCCGGAGACGAGCACGGCGAGCGCGAACAGCAGCAGCCCTCGGGCCCCCACGAGGTAGAGCATTCCCAGCGCACCGACGAACAGCAGCAGGCGCATCGCCGTGTAGGCGAGCACGGGATGCCGGCCTCGCTGCGCCTCGGGCCCGTCCACCCCCCGAGCGTACGTCCGCGCCGAGATGCCCGGCGATTTGGCCGGAGCGCGTCTACCCTGCTGGAAGACCGCCTTCCGCGGCGGCCGGGACGCACGGGGAGCAGGGGTGTCTGACGGAATGGCGGCGTGATGCGCGTGCTGCCGATATTGCTGATCCTGGGGCTGGTGGTGTACGCGCTGTTCGACTGCGCCCAGACGCCGTCGGCCCAGATGCGGTTCGCGCCCAAGCCGGTGTGGTTGCTCGCCATCCTGGTGCTGCCGGTGCTCGGCGCGCTCGGCTGGCTCTTCCTGGGCCGCCCCCGCGTCGAGCGGGGCCCGTCGCGGCCGGGCCCGGGGCTCGTCGCGCCCGACGACGACCCCGACTTCCTGCGCTCGCTGCGACCCGACCCCCCGACGAAGCCCGTGCCGCCCACCGAGGACGATGCAGGCGGGGCGCGGCCGGGAGCCTGAGCCGGTGGCCGGCTCCGGCGAGCAGCGGCCCGAGCGGCTCGCCCTCGACCACCTCGTCCTCGCCGTCGACGACCTCGAGCAGGGGGCGGCGCGCCTGCTCGCCGCCACCGGCCTGCGGATCGTCGCCGGCGGGGCGCACGCCGGGCTCGGGACGGCGAACGCGCTGGTCCCCCTCGCGCACGGGAGCTACCTCGAGCTGGTCGCGGTCACGGACCCCACCGCCGCCGCGGGGAACCTCTGGGGGCGGACCATGCTGGCCGCTGCCGGGCCGGCCTGCACCCGCTGCTCTGGTGCGTGCGCAGCGAGAACCTGGACGCCTCTGCGCAGCGGCTGGGCCTGCCGGAGTCCGCGACCTGGACCCGCTCCCGACCGGACGGGACGCAGCTGCGGTGGCGGCTCGCCGGCCTGGCGGCTGCCCTCGCCGAGCCCGCGCTGCCCTTCCTGATCGCCTGGGACGTCCCGCCCGCGCTGCATCCCGCCGCCGCCGGCGATCCGGCGCACCGGCTCGCCGGCCTGCAGATCTCGGGCGACCCGGCGCGGGTGCGGGGATGGATCGGCTCGGCGCCGCTGCCCGTCGAGGTGCGGGTGGGCGCGCCGGGGCTCGCCGCGGTGCTGCTCTCGGTCGACGGCAGCGACGTACGCCTACCCGCCGCCGCTGCGTGAGCCCGGTGCGGGGAGCTCAGAACGCGTACGAGTGCAGCCCGCTGACCAGGAGATTGATGCCGAAGTAGTTAAAGAGCAGACAGCCGTAGCCCACCAGAGCCGCGTAGGAGGAGCGGTGCCCGCGCCAGCCGGCGGTCGCCCGGGCGTGCAGGTAGCCGGCGTAGACCACCCAGATGATGAAGGTCCAGACCTCCTTCGGGTCCCAGCCCCAGTAGCGACCCCAGGCGTTCTCCGCCCAGATCGCGCCCGACATGAGCACGAAGGTCCACAGCGGAAAAGCGATGGCGTGCACCGAGCCGGAGAGCGCGTCGAGCCGGGACGCCGGGGGCAGCTGAGCCAGCCACCCGCCGCGCGGCCCGCCGCCGGCTTCGGCGCGGGAGCGGACCAGGTGCAGCACCGCCAGCGCGGCGCCCACCGTGAACAGGCCGGTGCCGAGGATGGCCGAGGAGACGTGGACGACGATCCACCCCGAGCGCAGCGCGGGCACCAGCGCCGCCGACTCGGTGTAGAGCACCCGCATCGCGATCGCCAGGCTGAACAGCACCGCCGGCACCAGCACGATGCCGAGGAAGCGGATCGGATAGCGGCGCAGCAGCACCAGGTAGGCGCCGACCACGGCGAGCCCGCCGGTGAGAGAGAACTCGTACATGTTGCCCCAGGGCACCCGCCCCGCGGACAGCGCCCTGGTGAGCACCGCGGCCAGATGCAGGCCGAAGCCGAGGACCGTCAGGGACAGGGCGATGCGGCCGAAACGCTCGCTGCGGCTGGGAGGGGGCGGCGCAGCTGGCTCCCGGACCAGGAGCGAGCCCCGGGCTACGGCTCCGGCGGCGGGTTGGGGCTGCGTCGCCGGCACCCGGCCGAGGGTGGCGACCTCGGCGGCGTACGCCACCATCGCGCAGACGTAGACGGCCATCGCGGAGTAGACGAACCGGTTGCTCAGCGATGCGAGGACGACGTCGTCCATGCCTGCTCCTTTGTTGCGCCCTCGGGTGGCACGGATTCCTGCAGCGAGGCCAGCATGGTGTCGACCTCGTCGCCCAGCCCCTCGGCGTCGCCGCGTGCCAGGGCGCCGACCTCGACCACCGTACGGCCTGCGGGTCCGGCCGTCGCCCGGACCCAGACCCGGCGGCGGGGGACGAACAGCGAGGCGAGCAGGCCGGCCAGGGCGAGCACCGCCCCGGCCAGGGCGAGCCGGCCGCCCGGGTCGGCGGCCACCTGGAAGCTGGCGAAGCGGGCGACCCCGTCGAAGGTCACGCTGCCGCGGCCCTCGGGCAGGCGGAGCGTCTCCCCCGGCGCCAGCTCCGCGGTGACCGGCACGCCGTCGACCTCCAGCGGCGTCATCCGCGAGGAGTCGAGCCGGTAGACCGACTGGGTCTCGCCGGAGTCCAGGCCGAGGTCGCCCTGCCACGCGCCGGTGACGAGGACCCGGGGCACCCGGGCGTCGGGAAAGGCGGAGGTCAGCCGGCCCAGGAACGGGGCGTACGCCGCCGTCGGCAGAAAGGACACGGTGAGCCCGAGGTCGGCTGGGGCCGCGTCGGGGACCTTCAGCACCCCGTTGGACACCATGTTCGGCTCCCCCTCGACGGGCAGCAGCGGCACCGGCCCCTGCAGCACCACGTCACCGCGGGCGTCGCGCACCGTGAACCGGGGGGCGTAGCCGTTGCCGAGCAGGAACACCTTGGTGCCGTCGACGACCAGGGGGGAGTTCGGGGCGATGCGGGCGGACTGGTGCGGGGCGTCCGGGGCGGTGCGGTAGCGGACGTGCGCGGTGAACTCGCGGGGGGCCCCGCGCTGCCCACCCTGCTGCTCGTAGCTCACGTCGAGCCGGTCGAGGACGACGCTGAACGGCGGCAGCCCGCCCTCGGTCACGCGCGCGCCCGCCTCGAACGTGTCGTACTGCGCCACCGCGTTGGCGAAGCCGCGCCCCTCGGCGACGACCACGTTCGCGGCGTAGCCGTAGAAGTGCCCGGTGGCCACGGCGACCAGCACGAGCAGCAGGCTGAGGTGGAAGACGAGGTTGCCGGTCTCGCGCAGCTGGCCCTTCTCGGCGCTGAGCGCTCCCGGCGCGGGGTCCACCCGGAAGTGCCGGCGGCGCAGCACGGCCCGGGCCGCCGCGAGCGCCTGGTCGGGGGCCAGCGCGGTGGCGTACGACCTGGAGACGGGCAGGCGGCTCAGATGACGGGGCGGGGCCGGCGGCCGGGCCCGGACCGCCCGGAGGTGCTGGCGGGCACGGGGCAGCACGCAGCCAGTGAGGGAGACGAACAGCAGCAGGTATATCGCCGAGAACCACGGCGAGGCGTAGACGTCGAAGAGGCCGGCCCGCTCCACCCAGGGCGTGAGCGAGGGGTGCTCGCGGCGGAAGCGCACCACCTCGCCGGGGTCGACACCGCGCTGGGGGAAGAACGAGCCGGGCACGGCCGCCAGGGCGAGGAGGAACAGCAGGATCAGGGCGGTGCGCATCGAGGTCAGCTGGCGCCAGGCCCAGCGGGCCCACCCGGTCACGCCGAACGACCGCGGCGGACCGCCCGGCTCCACGGGGACCGTGCC
>JALYMT010000062.1 GCA_030773555.1 Actinomycetota bacterium
TCATGGCGGCTGACGGCTTCCGCGATCCCGGCTCGATCGACTGGGTGACCCGCACCCTGCCTGACGACCTGCTCGCCGAGGTCGAGATGGGCCGCCCCTCCGCCCTCGGCGACGGCGGGCTGAGCCCCGTGAATGCCTACTGGCTGGACTGGACGATCGTGAGCGCGCACGGCCTGGGGTTCGTCCTGGGCGGGGTGGACCCTCCGGTCGCCGTCACCGAGGCCGCGGCCCAGTTCGCCGGCCGCGAGACTCCCCCCCAGCCCGTGCTCGACCGGGAGGCCATCCGATGGGGCGTCAACGAAATCCATAAGCGCACCGCGAAGGTGACCCTCCAGTCGGCGCGACGGGCCGTCGCATGAGCGTCGACCAGGAGGTCCGCGGCGGCGGAGCGGCCGCCGGCTGGCCCGAGCCGTTCCGGTACTCCCCGGACGGTGCCGGTGATCCCGAGCCGCCGTACGCGGTCGCGGACGCCTGGGCACCGCCGCATCCACTGGCGCTGCCCGAGGGCCTGTGCTACCGGCTCCGCGCCGCTGCCCTGTGCGCCCCCCTGCGGGGGCTGTCGGACACCGGAACCTACCTCACGGTCGATCTCGACCCGGGCGACGAGCAGCAGATACTCGACCGCATCCGAGCGGCCAACGCGGCATGGTGGGGCCTCGAGGTCAGCGAATGGCTCCTCATGGGCAAGAGCTACCGACCGGGCGACCAGCACGCCGAGCACCAGGACGTCTACGCGGGGGCCGCACGGCGCAAGCTCGGCGCGATCGTCCAGCTGTCCGACCCCGCGGAGTACCGCGGCGGCGCGCTCCGGGTCCGGGTGGGCGCGGGCACGGTGGAGCTGCCCCGCGCCCTCGGCACCCTCGCCGCGTGGCCCGGGTGGACGCTGCACGGGGTCGAGCCCGTCACGGCCGGCGAGCGCCAGGTCCTCGCGATCTTCGGTTACGGGCCGGCGCTGCGGTGACGCTGGACGCGCGCCCCGCCTCCCACGGGCGGTACTAGCCCCTGAGCCGCCCCAGCGGCCCCAGGGGGCCACCACCTCCTGTGGAAAAAACGGCGGGGATAGAGAGGGCTGACTGCCTCGGGGGGTCAGGCGTCGGTCCTGCTGGATATTTCCGAGCACGGCTCAGCGGCGCCTTACGACCGGCCACGGGCGGCCCCAGGACGCACGCAGCCCCCGCCACCTACTTCCGGGCGGGGGCTGCGGCGCTGGGGCGTCCTGGGCCGCCCTATGGCTCCTACGGGTGGTTCTCGGCCGCAAGGCAGCCGGCCGGTGCGGCGCATTCAGTCCTCGACGTCTCAGCGAAGCCGAGGAGGCCGTTTGCGACCTCGTCTCGTTCTGGTGTGCGGTGCGGCGGACTCCTTCGACAGTCGGCGGCCACAGTGATGAGCCGATCGCCGGCCTGCCCGACGAGGACCCGCAGGGGCGACTGTCGGCGCAGACGGGCAGGGCCTGCCCGGCTCCGAGCTGCTCGCGCAGTTCTGTACCTGCGCGCAGGAGGGGACGATCAACTGCCGGGTGCACCACGGAGACCAGGTGTAACGACGGGCTGGCAGACCTGCGGTGCTCGCCATGAGAAGAAGAGGAGGGGACGGCAGCTCGTGGACCTCGTGGTCGACGGGGAGTGCGGATCGCAGCGCTTCCTCGTCTACCTGCAGCCGCAGTCGGTTCCCTGGCGGGTAACCATTGACCTCAGAGGGTTGACCTGGTGCGAACCAGTGGGCCTCGTGGGGATCGCCGCCTTCGCCGAACGGTACCTGCTGCGGGATGACCGGGTCGTCGTTATCAGGCCGAGAGACGACAGCAGAGCTCGCTACCTCGCGCGCATGCGTCTCGGAAGTGTTCTCGAGGCCCTCGGCGCGGAGCACGACCTCCCCACCGTTCGTGAGCGCCAGCTGAGCGACGCGCTGCTCGAACTGACACCTTTCGACGGCGCGCGGGGCGCGGGCTCCCTCGCTGCTCACGTACACGGTGTGGTGTCCCAGTACGACATCGAGGCGGCAAACGCCCTACACAGCGGCCTCTGTGAGGCTGGGCAGAACGTCGCTCACCACTCGGGCCGGCAGCGCGGCTTCCTCGCTGCCCAGCGAACTCACAACGGGCGAAGGCTGCTCTTCGCCGTGGGCGATTCCGGTCGTGGGATGCGCTACACGCTGCGGGAGCGGGGAGCGAAGTCTGACAGGGACGCCCTGCTGCTGGCTTTACGCCGAGGAGTCTCGCGCTGCAGTGACGTGGGGCGCGGGGTAGGTCTGCCTGACGTCTTGGAGCTCGTGCTCGGCCTGTCCGGCAGCCTTCACCTCGCCTCCGGAGGCGCCTGCGTTACCGTTCGCGACGGTCGCTTCACGATGGGCAGGGCCGATAGGCACTTCAGGGGGACCCTGCTGCAGGGGCTGGTACACCCGAGGGCGACGGTGCTGAATTCACTCTAAGGATCCTTGTTTGGCCCCGTACGGTGTGGGATGGTAGGTATCCAGAGCTACTTGACGCCTCGTGCGTGACCGTGCTAGTAGGCCGAGGAGGAGCTAGTGGAGAAGTTGATCCTTCCCCGCCTCGCCGGAACGCGAGAGGCGGTCGATGATCTTCTGGCTGAGCAGCAGCTTCCGGAGGAGCTGGTGGGTGAGCGGTTGGCCGTGCTCTGCGCTGACCTCGCATCGGGATCGTCGTCGTTCGCGGACCAGCTGGTGCTCGAGGTGCTCGTGAACCGCGGAGCGGACGAGTTGGTACTGGTCGGTGCTCCTGAGCGGTTCGTGCAGTACGTCCGGGCAGCCGCTAAGCGGCGAGGAGTGGCGGGCCGTGTGGCCGAGCGCAGCGGCGCCGAGCTGGAGGTCTAGCCCCACAGTCAGGTGACTTGTCGCAACTGAGCCCTGACAAGAGCCGAAAGCTCGTCGAAGGCACGCTCCTCTGCGGCTACACCATTATCAGGGTCGTTGGACACGTACAGCCTCCCCACGTCTACGTATCTCTGGACACTCCCGACGACCTCGTCAAGGGTCGTGCGGTTGGCGGCCGTTCGCAGGTCATCCTCGCGCTCCGCCACCTCCGCGTCTTTGGGCGCCCGCCGTCCACCCTGCCTGGCCCGCCGGTACGTCTTCCGGAGTTCTGCCAGTTGGTCCTGGGTCGATCGCAGCTCAGCGGCGATGCTTGTCTCTCGGCGTTCTTGTCGCTTAGCGCGCAGCTGTAGCAGGGTCGCAAGCCAGCCACCCGCGAAGCCGAACGCCGCAGCTAACACGCTCATGAGTCCGGTGAAGATCAGGGACGGGGTGATGCCTCCGGCGCCCGACGGACTTGGTGAGGGCGAGGGAGTGGCGGCCGTGATCAGCAGGAAGGCCGAGCCGGTAACGACTAGGAGCACAACCCGGTGGAGGTTCACGAGTCGAGACGGTAGTGGCGACCTTGATCGACTCGCACATCAGCACTGAAGTCCGCTGCCCGGCCACGGGGCCCCAGCAGGCCCCACCAGGAGCCCCGCGACGACGAGCTGGCGCCGGGCGCGAGATGGTCACATAGCTGGTCACAGAATGCGGGCAACCAGGGGCTGCCGAGGGGGAAGCGGAGCTGCCGCGAGAGCCATCCGACCAGCAAGAACAACAGCCAGAGGCGTCCGGGGGGAACGAGCGGGTACGAGCGCGGCGCGAGTTCAAATCCCACCGCCACCGCTCCTGTGATCTCTCAAGACATCGGCGACAGCCTGAACCCTCAGGGTTCGGGCTGTCGCCGTGTTCGGGGCTGGTAGTTCCTGGTGGGGTCGAGGATCAGTTCGCGCAGTAGCTCGCCGGTGGTGGCGTGAATCACGCGGATGTGCAGGTCTTGGACCAGGAGCAGGACGTGGGTTCGGGCGTGGGCTCGACCGATGCCGATGTGGTGGAGCCGGCCGTTGTGGCGCAGGGTGACCACGCCGGTGGTGTCGACGCGGTCACGGCGGACCCGGTCGTGGCTGTCGGCGGTGCGGTCGCCGGGGCTGGCTTTGGGGCGGGCGAGGTAGGCGGTGGCGGGGGTGGCCTGCCGGGGCAGGGACCGGTGGGGCCGACGGATGTTGTAGTCGTCGACGAAGCGGTCGAGCAGGGCCTGCAGCTGAGCCACGGTAGCCGGCTGGGGAGTCTGCGCGCGCAGCCACTTCTTGGCGGTCTGCTGGAAGCGTTCGACCTTGCTGCAGGTGGTGGGGGAGTTCGGGCGGAGTTCTTCTGGCGCACCCCGAGGCGGCGCAGCTCCGCTTTCAGGGCGTTGCGTCCGCCTTTGCCGCCGGACAGGCGGATGGTGAACACCATGCCGTTGTCGGTGAGGGTGGAGGCCGGGGCCCCGTGCGCGGCGACGGCGGCGCGGAACGCAGTGAGCACGAGAGCGCCGGTGACCCGGTGATGGGCGGTGACGGTCAGCGCGTAGCGGGAGTGGTCATTCAGCCAGGTCAGGACCTCGACGTCAGTGACCTCGACGTCAGTGTTGTCGGTGAGCCGGTAGTGGGTGACGTCGGCCTGCCAGGTCTCGTTGGGCTGCTCGGCCTGGAAGCGGACGTAGGAGGATCGAGGCCGCTTGCGCGGCTCGGGGACCACCAGCCCGGCGCGGGTGAGATGGCGGGCGATCATCGCCGCTGACACCTGGACCTGGTGGTGCTGGCGTAGATGCCAGGCGATCGTGCCCGGCCCGGCGTCGTGTCCTTGCCCGGCCAGTTCCTTGCCTAGCCGCACGATCAGGTCGAGGACCTCGGGGCGCGGTCGCGTTCGGTGACCGGCGCGGCCGGCGTGAACGGGGCTCGAACGCGGCCTCGCCCTCGGCCCGGTAGCGGGCCAGCAGCTTGTACACCCAGGCCCGGTGCACGTCGTAGGCGGCGGCGACCTCGGCGACCGGGCGCTTCTCGATCATGACAGCTGTGATGACCAGGCGAGCTCGAGACACCGCCGATCATGACCGGCGGATGTCGCCGATGTCTTGAGAGAGGTGTCGCCTATCTCCTGAAGGACGACACCACCGCCACGCTCCCGTCGGGCACCTCGGGTGTCCACGCCAGCTGCACGTCGTGGCCGGTCGCGACCTGACCGCTGTCGCCGCCGCGGGCGACGCGCTAGCTGAGCGGTCGGTGCGCGCTTCTCGGCTTGCGCGCTCGTACTCGCTGCGCTGCCGCCGGCGCTGCGCCTCTGAGCCGTCGCTCGCCGCCGAGAATGCAGCCGCGCGTTCAGACCAGCGCGGCCAGGGGTTCGTTGGGCAGGGCGATCCAGCCCTCTCGCCGAGCCTGCTCCAGCTGCACCGGGTCGGCGGGAAGGCCGACCTGTTGCCGAGCTGCGGCCCGGCTGGCTGCTGGAGAAGGCGCTCACGCGTTGGCGAGTTGTCCCTGCCCTTGTACGCCTTGTGGGGCAGTCGCCACTGGTGCAGCGAGGCGGCTGGATACACCTCCACCACGACGCCGCCGCCGGCCCGGTCGACCGGCTGACCGGCCTTGGCCAAGCGCGCCAGCAGGCCCGCCCCGCGCATCGCGGTCAGACCGATCCGGTCCGCCGTGACACTGAGCGGAGTCAGTCCCGTGGCCTCGCGGACTGCTCGATCGGTGGCGCGGTAGGCCAGTCGGCGTCGCCAGTCCTTGCCGGCCAGGTCCTGAGGAGCCACAACATCGCCGATGCGATGTGCGTTCACGAAGGCCACGAAGTCGTCAGGCCAGCCGAGCGGACAGTCGACGCCGAGCTTGGTGACCTCTGCCGCCAGGTCGATGATCATGTCATCGAGGACGCCGAGGCGCAGCGACGTCACGACTCGCGAGGGGTCAGGAAGTAGCAGCGCCCGATCGTGCCCCAGTGGGGGCACGCGTCGGGCGTGCCGCCCCAGCGCAGCTCCTCCAGCAGCAGCCTCAATTTGTGCCCGGACGCGGCGAGAGCCTGCGGGGACGGCTGTTCCCCCGACTACCCTCCTCACGAGTCGGCGCCGACTCGGGCGCGTGTATCCACCGAAGAGGGCTACATGGCGCAGAAGCGGGGCCGCCACGCGAAGCACGCCCGTCGGAGGGCACCGGAGGTCGGACGGAGCGCCGGGGCCACCCGTGCGCTCAGTGGCGGCGGCCTGGTCGTGGTCGGCATGACCTTCGGGCTTGCGCTTGCTGCGGGAGCCGCCACTGTTAGTCAGGACGACCAGACGGTGACGTCGGAGCTTGTGCAGTCGGGCGAGCCGACGCGTCCCGTCCCCCAAGCGGACGAGCGGCCGGCAGCGGCTTCGCCCGCGCCGCCGGGCGCACTGTCGGAGGTGCCTGCGCTCACCGCCGCTCCCGCTCCTCGTCCGCCCGCCGATGGGGCTCTGAGCCCTTCCGGGTCGGCACCCGTTGATGCCGTTCCTGGCGCGGCCCCATCCCGGGCTCCCGTCCTCCCGCCTGCGCCCGTTGCCGCCAAGTCCCGCTCCGAGGGTGTTGACACGCCGTCCGGGCAAACGCGGGTCGAAGCGGGCGCCCGTCTCCCTGCCAACGACCTGGCGAAGCGGGCCGATGCCCCGCAGCTACAGGCGGCAGCCCCAGAGGTCGCGGTGCAGCCGGAGGACGCGCAGCTGGAGGCGGCAGTGCCGGAGGTCGCGGGGGAGCGGTCGGAGCCCGAGGACGTGGGGGAGCGGTCGGAGCCGGAAGACGTGGCGAAGCCGTCGGACGTGACGGAGCCGGCGGCCGCCGCAGAGTCCGAGGACACGGCGGCGTCCAAGGACACGGCCCAGCCGGAGGGTGCGGCGCAGCCGCAGGACGTGGCGAGGCCGAAGGAGGACGGAGCGAAGCCCGAGGTCGCATCCGAGCCCGAGGACGCCAGGAAGCAAGGCGACGCCCCGGAGCCCGAGGACGTGGCGAAGCGGGCGGAGCCGCAGGACGTGGCGGAGCGGTCGGAGCCAGAAGACGTGGCGAAGCCGTCGGACGTGACGGAGTCCGAGGACACGGCGGAGCCCAAGGACACGGCGGAGCCCAAGGACACGGCCCAGCCGGAGGGTGCGGCGCAGCCGGAGGACGGAGCGAAGCCCGAGGTCGCATCCGAGCCCGAGGACGTGGCGGAGCGGTCGGAGCTTAAGGACGTGGCGGAGCGGGCGGAGCCAGAAGACGTGGCGAAGCCGTCGGACGTGGCGGAGCTCGAGGACGTGGCGGAGCCCAAGGACGCGGCGAAGCCCGAGCTTGCCGCTGCGCGAGCGACACCTGTCTCTTCGAGGTCACAGGCGGGGCAGACGTCCGGAAGCTGCACGGCGTCCGGCGTGACGGTCGAGTGGACGTCCAGCGACCCGGGGTGGTCCGTCTCGTGCGAGGTTGTGCCGTCCTGGCGCCCCTCGCCTGCATCGCCGACAGTGCGTCCCGAGCCGGTCGGCCGCCCATAGCTCGATCTGGTGGTGCAGACGTGCACACGCGCCTGCCGACAAGCATGGCCCGACGCCGCGCCGGCGGTGACCGGGAATCAGGGAGGCGTACACCCTGTTCTCGGTTGCGTGCTCAACGAACACGCGGAAGCCGGCAGCGCGGACGTTGCAGGCGCGGTCACGCCGCTGCTGCGGCAGCGGTGGAGTCCGCGGAGCTTCGACCCCGGTGTCGAGCTGAGCGAGCGGCAGCTGCAGGCGCTGCTGGAGGCGGCCCGCTGGGCGCCTTCGTCGCGCAACCGTCAGCCTTGGCGCTTCCTTGTCGGACGCAGGGGCGACGAGACCTTCAAGGCGGTGTACGAGACGCTGGCGCCACGCAACCAGCAGTGGGCCGGGGACGCCGCCGCGCTCATCGTGGCCGTCGCCGAGACGTCGGACGCTGATGGCCGCCCGCTTCCTGGCGTCGAGTACGACCTCGGCCTGGCCGTCGCGCAGCTGGTCGTGCAGGCGCACGCCGAGGGGTTGCACGTCCACCAGATGGGTGGCTTCTCCCCGGCAGGCGTACGTGCCGCGTTCGGCGTTCCGCCGACCTTCACACCCGTGGTCGTCGTCGCCGTCGGGAGGGTCAGCCAGGCGACGGACGACACCGCCCGCCCGGCGCGTACCCGCCGTCCCCTGAGCGAGTCTGCGTACGCGGGTAGCTGGGGCCGGAGCTGGGACACCCAGGCCGACTAGGGCGGCGGCGGGAAGTTCAGCAGCCGGCAGGGCGGGGTGCGGCCACGGGGGCGGGAGCCAGGGCGGCTGCCGCGTCCTGCGGGGTCAGCAACTGCTGGAAGCTGCGCCCGATCACCAGGTCCACCGTCGTGTCCTTGCGAACATCGGTGACCAGGGTCTCCGCGTCGACGTGGGCGGCCAGGGCGACCTTGGCTGCGTCTCCCTTGGGTCCCGAGCGCACCTCTGCAGGCCCCGGAACGTCCGCCTTCGCCGCGGCGTTGCCTACCTTCTTGATCCTGAAGCCCCGCTTCTCGAGGTCGTCCGCGACCTGGGCGGCGAGTCCCTGGCGGTCCGTCGCGTTGTAGACGTTCACCGTCACGCGCTCCGGAGGGGCGGGTGGTGGCGCGGGTGCGACGAGCTGGGGCGGCGCGGGTGGCGGGCAGGTGAGCGTCACGGGCGCAGCGGTGGACTCGCGCCACAGGAACCACCAGCCGGCGAAACCACTGACGACCGCCAGGAGGATCGCAGCGAGTACGGCGCCCTGGCGGCGTCGACGCGCACGACGTGCCTGCAATCCGCCCGAGAAGCGGGGACGGTGCGAGCTTCTCGAGCGGGCGGAGCGGCGGGGCCGACGCAGCCGCAGCCGCGGGGGCCGCGGCCGACCCGCGCCCCGCGCCCCGCGAAGTCAGCATGCTCATTCCGGCCGTGTCCCGTCCTCGCAGGTAGTGAGAGAATAATCACTCGCTGCTGTCAAACCCGGGATTGAGGACGAGGCAGAACGGGGGATCGGGCCGCGACCGTCCGCATCCTGGCCGGGACTGGCTTCGCGCCTCGGCGGAGGATGCGAGATTCGAACTCGCGAGGGGTTGCCCCCAACACGCTTTCCAAGCGTGCGCCCTAGGCCACTAGGCGAATCCTCCGTCGGCAAGCGTACCGGCCGGCAGGGACCGGCAGCTGGCACAGACGGGCAGCTGGCAGGGACGGGCAGCCGGTGCGGACGGCGGTAGGCTGAGCTGCAGCCCCTCGTGCGGCGTTATCTCGCTGAATCCCCCAGGGCCGGAAGGCAGCAAGGGTAGGCGGGCTCTGACGGGTGCGCGAGGGGTCTTCGCTGTCCGCGGACGTCGGTGGACAAGCCGCCGGCATCGTCGGCGCGGGCGACTAGGGTGCCGACGTGTCGCAAGCGCTCTACCGCCGCTACCGGCCCGAGACGTTCGCCGAGGTCATCGGCCAGGAGCACGTCACCGGGCCGCTACAGCAGGCGCTGCGCAACGACCGCGTGCACCACGCCTATCTGCTCAGCGGTCCCCGGGGCTGCGGCAAGACGACGAGCGCGCGCATTCTGGCTCGCTGCCTCAACTGCGAGCAGGGCCCCACGCCCGAGCCCTGCGGCCAGTGCCGTTCCTGCCGTGACCTGGCCCGTACGGGATTCGGCAGCCTCGACGTCATCGAGATCGACGCGGCCTCGCACGGCGGAGTCGACGACGCGCGGGAGCTCCGTGAGCGGGCACACTTCGCCCCCGCGGCCTCCCGCTTCAAGATCTACATCATCGACGAGGCGCACATGGTCTCGTCGGCCGGCTTCAACGCGCTGCTCAAGGTGGTCGAGGAGCCCCCGGAGCACGTGAAGTTCGTCTTCGCCACTACGGAGCCCGACAAGGTCATCGGGACCATTCGGTCACGCACCCACCACTACCCGTTCCGGCTGGTGCCGCCGGGTCAGCTGCAGGACTACCTCGCCAAGGTGTGTGCAGAGGAGGGCGTGCCGGTCGAGAAGACGGTGCTCCCTCTCGTCGTCCGAGCCGGGCGCGGGTCGGTCCGCGACTCGTTGTCGGTGCTCGATCAGCTGATCGGCGGGGCCGACGCAGCCGGTGTCACCTATGCGCTGGCGACGGCGCTGCTCGGATACACCGACGCCAGCCTGCTCGACGACACCATGGACGCGTTCACCGCCGGTGACGGCGCCGCCGTCTTCGGCGTGGTGGACCGCGTGATCGAAGCGGGGCTCGATCCCCGCCGCTTCGCCGAGGACCTCCTGGAGCGGCTGCGCGACCTGATCATCCTGGACGCCGTGCCCGACGCGGCAGCCCGCCTGCTGGGTGACGTGCCCGGCGACCAGCTGGAACGCATGCGCTCCCAGGCGGGCCGCTTCGGCAGCGCGGAGCTCTCCCGAGCAGCCGACCTGGTCAATGCGGGCCTGATCGAGATGCGTGGGGCCACCGCGCCCCGCCTGCAGCTCGAGCTGATCTGCGCCCGGGTGCTGCTGCCCGCGGCGGCCAGTGACGAGCGCAGCGTCGCTGCCCGCCTCGACCGGCTCGAGCGACGCGTGTCTGTGG
>JALYMT010000063.1 GCA_030773555.1 Actinomycetota bacterium
GACGCTGAGGCGTCCGGGCCGTCGTGCATTCTCAGGCCGGGCGTGAGGATGCCGAAGGGACGGACGTGATTCGCCTCCCCGTCACCGTCGTGCTCGTGGCGCAGCCCGGGGTCACGCTTCGCTGCCTGGACTCGCTGCGGGCCACCCTCGGGCCCCGCGACGAGATCGTCCTCGTGACCGGCGACCCGGCGAGCCTGCGGGGGCTGGCCAGCCGCGTCCGGGCGGTGCCGGCGGAGGCAAGCGCGAGCCTGGCGGACTGCCGCGAGCTCGGCCGGCGGCACGCCCGGTCCGAGGTCGTCGTGTTCCTCGACGACGACACGCTGCTCCCCGCGCACTGGCTCGACCCGCTCGTCGCCGCCCTCGCCGACGTCACCGTCGCGGCCGCCGGCCCGCGCTCGAACCGCATGGCCGGGGTGCAGTTCGTGCCGGACGCCCACTACGAGGGCCGCCGGGCAGCGGTGAACGAGTTCGCCCGCGCCTGGCGGCAGGAGAACCGCGGCCGCACGACCGAGACCGACGAGCTCTCACCGGTGTGCGTCGCGGTGCGCCGGGACGCCTCGGCGACCGCCACGCGTCAGCTGGTCGTGCACGAGTCGTACGTCCACCACGAGGCGGGAGACGACTGTGCCCTGCTGCCGCCGCGGCAGCGGGACCCGTCGGCGCCGCTGCTGTCGGCGAGCCTCATCGTCAAGGACGAGGAGGACGTTCTCGAGCGGTGCCTCGCCCCGCTTCTCGAGCTCTGCGACGAGGTCGTCGTCTACGACACCGGGTCGAGCGACCGTACGCGGGAGATCGCCAGGGCGGCGGGCGCGGTCGTCGTGGAGGGCTACTGGGACGACTCCTTCGGCGACGCACGCAACCGCTCCCTCGATTCATGCACGGGCGAGTGGGCCCTGGTGGTGGACGCCGACGAGGTCGTACTCGCCGACGTCGCTGCCACCCGCGCCGCGCTCGAGGCGACCTCGGGCGAGGCCTTCACCGTGCGAGTGCACAACACCACGGGGCTGGGCACCGGTGCCGTGGTCGACCTCACCTCCTGCCGTATCTTCCGCCGCCGGATGGCGTGCTACTCCGGGCGCATCCACGAGCAGGTCGTCCACCGGGTGCTGGGGCGTGCCGTGCGCCTCGAGCCGCTGCCTTCCGTGCGCCTGGAGCACTCGGGCTACGAGCAGGCGCGGTTCCTCAAGCGCAACAAGGGCGAGCGGAATCTGCGGCTCTCCGAGGTCGCCCTCTCCGACACCGCCACCGAGGGCACCCTCGGCCGTGACATCGCCCTCGCCAACCTGGGCCGTTCGCAGATCGCCGCCGGTCAGCTCGAGGCGGCGATGAAGACCTTCGACGAGATGGCGCAGCTGACGGTGTTCCAGCCGCTGTCCATGCGGGCGGCTGGCAAGACCGCGGTCAACACCGCGGTCGCGCTGCGGCGGATCGACGACGCGTGGGCCTGGGTGGAGCGGGTGCGCGCGACGGGCGAGACCCCGGAGCGGGTCGAGGCGTGCGCCGCCGAGGTGCTCGCCGGCGAGGGGCGCTTCCAGGATGCGCTGGAGCGCTTGCAGGCCCTCCCGGAGGAGGTCGTCGACGAGGGCGGTCTCAGCTCCTTCCGCCGCCTCGAGCACGTCACGCTCGAGGTGAAGCTGCTGATGGCGCTGGGGCGGGCCGAGGAGGCAGTGGCGCCGCTGCTCGCCGCCCTGCAGGCGAACACCCTCGACCTGCACCTCGCCGAGCAGGTCGAGGTCTTCGTCGCCTCAGGCGCTCCTCTGGTCGAGCTGGCCCGGGCCTACTCCGACCAGAGCCTCCCCGCCGCCATGGCGCAGGCTTGCGAGCTGCTTCCCGAGATCTCGGCCGTCGTCCTCGAGGCCTTCTGGAAGGAGCGACAAGAGCACCTCGTCGTTCTCGTCACCGCAGCTGCGCTCGGCCGTCGGTTGCCCGTACGCGCGGCGGACGAGTGGTCCGCGCGCCTGCGGCAGGCCGGTCTGGGCGCCCGGTGTCCCCTGGTCGCCATCGCTGCCGAGGACGAGCGAAGCGCGCACGACCGGCTGCTGGCAGCGGGCGTGGCCGTCGAGAAGTACGACGACGAGCGAGCGTTGCCCCTGCTCTACATCGCCGCGGACGAGGTGCCCGAGGCCGAGGCGCAGGCCGCGCTGGAGGAGCTGCGGCTGGTCGCCCCCCGGGTGGCCGAGGCGATGGAGGTGGCTCCGGCATGAGTGGGTACGGAGCCGGCGCGATGCGCAGCCGCTATGTGCAGGACAGCGTCACCACGGCCAGCCCGGCCCGCCTCCTGGTGATGCTCTACGACCGGCTCGTGCTCGACCTGCAGCGTGGCGAGGCCGCGCAACGCGCGGGCCTGCGCGAGGAGGCGAACGAGGCGCTCCTGCACGCCCAGGAGATCCTGCTCGAGCTGCAGATGACGCTCGACACCGCCACGTGGGAGGGCGCGCCGGGGCTCGCGGCGCTCTACTCCTATCTGCACGCCGAACTCGTCGGCGCCAACACGACCGGTGACGCGGACCGCACCGCGGCCTGCCGGCAGCTCGTCGACCCCCTGCTGGACGCCTGGAGACAGGCCGCTGCGTCACTGCCGCAGCAGACCTCGGCGCAGCAGCCGTCGACGTCGGCGTGACCGACCTGGGGCCTGAGGGCGCCTGGGACGACGCCTGGAGCGCCGCCCTCGACGACCTCGAGCTCGACGTCGCTCGCGTCGAGCTCCTACTGCAGACGTCGGCGAAGGCCGAGGCCGTGCCGCCCCCCTCACCGGAGGCCTGGGTGCCACCTGCCGGGCTCGGTCCTCTCCCGACGAGCCTGCGCGCCCGCGCCGAAGCCCTGCTCGAGCGCCAGACCGCCGCCGCCGAGGCGCTCGTCCGCGCGATGCTGGGCAACCGGCGCCACGCCGCCTTCCTCGAGCGGATCGAGACCGGCGACGGGGGAGACGTCACCCCCGCGTACCTCGACCGCTCGATCTGATCGGCCGAGCGGGCGACTGCCGAGAGAGTGAGTGATCGGCTCGGTCCTCAAAACCGGACTTTCCGGCACCGATGACCCCCAAGAGCACGGATCGCTCACCTCGCGCCGACGGATCGGCGCACCAGGCCGGACTCGGCGTGCGTCGCACGCCCTGCCGGACCCGGTGTGCACCCGCACAC
>JALYMT010000064.1 GCA_030773555.1 Actinomycetota bacterium
CCTCCCAGCGGTAGCTGCCCCGTGCCGCCGGCGGCCGGGCCGGGCGCCGCAGCGAAGTCGGCGACGGTGCCCGGGGCCACGGCCGCGAGGGCCACGGCACCGAGGGCAGCCAACTCACGACACCGCGTCGCGAGCTCTCCGGCGCTGCGGGGCCGGTGCGCGGGATTCTTGCTCATGCACCAGGACACGAGCTCGCGCACCGCGGGCGGCACCGCGGGCGGCAGCGGCGGGGGCTCCTCCCCGGCGTGCGCGAGGGCCACCGTCACTGGGCTGTCGCCGTTGAAGGGGCGGTGCCCGGCCAGCGACTCGTACGTGACGACGCCCAGGGCGTAGATGTCGCTGGCCGGGGTGGCGGGTTGGCCGCCGACGATCTCGGGGGCCAGGTAGTGGGCGGTGCCGACCACCATGCCGGCGCCGGTGAGAGGCACCGCGTCGCGGGCGCGGGCGATGCCGAAGTCGGTGACCTTGACCCGGCCGTCGGGGGTGATGAGGAGGTTGCCCGGCTTGACGTCGCGGTGGACGATGCCGACGCGGTGTGCGGCGTCCAGCGCGGCGGCGGTCTGGGCGGTGATGTCGAGGGTGCGCTCCGGCGCGAGCGGCCCCTCGTGGGCCAGCAGCGCCGACAGGGGCTCGCCGGGTACCAGCTCCAGCACCAGGTAGGCCAGCTTGGGCGCGACGGCGGCCACGGGGTCCTGCTCGCCGTAGTCGTAGACCTGGGCGATGCCGGGATGGGTCAGGGTCGCGGTGCTGCGGGCCTCAGCGCGGAACCGGGCGATGAAGGTGGGGTCGTCGGCGTACTCCGGCTTGAGCACCTTGACGGCGACCTCGCGGTCGAGCACCTCGTCGGTCGCGCGCCACACCTCGCCCATGCCACCCGTGGCGAGATGCCCGGTGAGCACGTAGCGGCCGGCGACCCGATCTCCGGAATTCATGACCGCAGCACCGCCTCCATCACCGCACGCGCGACCGGGGCGGCGAGCCGGTTGCCCGTCACCTCCTGCGCGCCGCCACCCTCTTCGATGACGACCGCGACGGCGACCCGGGGCGACTCGGCCGGGGTGAAAGAGACGAACCAGGCGTGCGGCGGCCGACCCTCGGCGTGCTGCGCGGTGCCGGTCTTGCCCCCCACCCGCACCCCCGGGATGCGGCCGTTGGTGGCGGTGCCCTGCTCGGTGACGCTGACCATCATCTGCGTGAGCTGGGCGGCGACCTGCGGGGACACGGCCCGGCTCAGCACGTCGGGGCGGGTGGTGTCGACCGGCGACAGGTCGGGCGCGAGTACCTGGGAGACCAGGTACGGCCGCATCACCTCGCCGCCGTTGGCGATGCCCGCGGTGACCATGGCCATCTGCAGCGGCGTGGACCGCACGTCGAACTGCCCGATCGAGGACAGCGCGGTCTGGGGGGGGTTGGGGTCGTCGGGGAAGCGGCTGACCGCCGCCGGCGTCGGCACGCTCAGCTCGCGGCCGAAACCGAAGCGTTCGGCCTGCTCGCGCAGGGCGTCGTCGCCGACCTCGAGGCCGAGGGCGGCGAAGGTGGTGTTGCAGGAGCGCTGCAGGGCGAACTCCATGGTCACCGTGGGGCGGTCGGGCGCGCAGGCCTGGCGGTTGAAGTTGGGCAGGTCGACGCGGGTGTCCGGGAGCCGGAGCAGTCGGGGGCCGGGCAGCTCGCTGCCGGGGGTGTACCGGCCGGTCGAGAGCGCGGCCGCGGCCGTTACCAGCTTGAACGTCGACCCGGGGGGATAGGTCTGGCGGACGGCCCGGTTGAGCAGCGGCTGCGCGGCGTCGTCGTTGAGGCGCTTCCAGGCCGAGGTGACCTCGTCGCGGTCGTGCGAGGCGAGCGGGTTCGGGTCGTACGAAGGGCTGCTCGCCATCGCCAGGATCGCGCCGGTCGCCGGGTCGAGCGCCACCACCGCGCCCCGCCGGCCGCGCAGCCCCTCGGCGGCGGCCGCCTGGGCGCGGGGGTTCAGCGTGAGCGCGACGCTGCCGCCCTGGCGCGAGCTGCCGCCGCCGCCGGCGTCGATGACTCGGCGGACGAGGAACCGCTCGTCGGTGCCCGCCAGGGCCTCGTCGGCGGTGCGCTCGACGCCCTCGGAGCCGTAGACGAACGAGTAGTAGCCGGTGGCGTGCGCGTACAGCGGCCCGGACGGATAGCGGCGCAGATAGCGCAGGGTGTCGTCGGTCTCGGTCGAGCGCGCCACGGCCGTGGTGCCGACGACGATCGGGCCGCGCTCCCGGTCGTACTCGCGCAGCAGGACGCGGGAGTTGCCGGGACGCTCGTTGAGCTCCTCGGCGCGGATCGCCTGCAGGTAGTTCAGGTTGACGAGCAGCAGGACGAGCAGCATCAGCACGGCGAAGGAGATGCGCCGCAGGGGCCGGATCACCCGGTTGCTCCTCTCACGCCTGCACTCCGTCGGTTCGCACCACTTCTGTGGGCGAGTCGCTGCGTACCCGCGCGGGCGCCGATGTAGCCGGGGCCGGACGGCGGGCTGCGTCACTGATGCGTAGCAGCAGGGCGAGCAGCGCGTAGTTCGCGACGAGGGAGGAGCCGCCGTAGGAGAGGAACGGGGTGGTGAGCCCGGTCAGCGGAATCAGGCGCGAGACGCCGCCGACGACCACGAAGATCTGCAGCGCGAAGATGATCGACAGGCCGGTGGCGAGCAGGGTGCCGAAGCCGTCGCGCACGCTCAGCGCGGCGCGCAGCCCCCGCTCGACGAGGACGCCGTAGAGCAGCAGCAGGGCCATCAGTCCTGTCAGCCCGAGCTCCTCGCCGAACGCCGACACGATGAAGTCGGTCTTGGCGTACGGCACCAGGTCGGGGCGCCCGAGCCCGAGCCCGGTGCCGGTCAGGCCCCCGTTGGCGAAGCTGTAGAGCGATTGGACCAGCTGGTAGCCCCGGTTGTCGGGGTCGGCGAACGGGTCGAGCCAGATGTCGACGCGGGTGCGGACGTGGGCGAACAACTGGTAGGCCACGTAGCCGCCGCCGCCGACCAGCAGCACGCCGAGCACCATCCAGAAGCGCCGCTCGGTCGCGACGTAGAGCAGCGACACGAAGGCGCCGAAGAACAGCAGGGAGGTGCCCAGGTCGCGCTGGAAGACGAGGATCGCGAGGCTGACCGCCCAGCCGACGAGGATCGGGCCCAGGTCGCGGGCCCGGGGGAGGTCGAGCCCGAGGACGCGGCGCCCGGCGACGGCGAGGGCGTCGCGCTTGAGCACCAGGTAGCCGGCGAAGAAGATGATCAGGACGAGCTTGGCGATCTCTCCGGGCTGGAAGGAGAGGCCGCCCAGGCTGATCCAGATACGGGCACCGTTGATCTCCCGCCCGATGCCGGGCAGCAGGGGCAGCAGGAGCAGCCCGATGCCGGCCACCAGCGCCGTGTAGGTGTAGCGCTGCAGGCTGCGGTGGTCGCGCACCAGGAGCAGGACCACGAGGAAGAGCGCGACCCCGATCGTCGTCCACAGCAGCTGGACGGGCGCGTCGGCGCGGGGCAGCGCTCGGCCTGCGCCGCGGGCGTTCTCGGTGGCGGCGAGGTCGAGGCGGTGGATCATCACCAGCCCGAGCCCGTTGAGCAGGGCGACGACGGGCAGCATCAGCGGGTCGGCGTACGGGGCGAAGAACCGCACGGCCAGGTGGGCGAGCAGGAACAGCACGCCGAGCCCGGCCGCGTAGCGCACCAGGTCGGGCGGCACCTCGCCCTGGATGGTGAGGCCGACGTAGGCCCACGCGGCCAAGGGGATCGCGAGTGCGAGGACGAGCAGCAGGAGCTCGACGTTGCGGCCCGTATGGGGCCGCGACGCGGGCGCCGGCGCCAGACCCACGGGCGGCGCGGTAGTGGCGGTCACAGGGCGTCCTTGCAGGGCAGGTCGGCCAGGGGGAGCGGGGTCGGGCCGCCGCGGGCCTCCAGCGGCGGGACGGGCTGCACCGGGGACGCCGGCGACGGGGCGGGTGTCGGCACCGCGGGCACCGCGCAGGCCTGGGCCTGCGCCTCGAGACGCCCGACGATCTGTCGGGCGTCCTCGAGGTCCTGAGCCGGAATGGTGTTGTCGACCCGGTCGCGGGTGTGCGGTGGCAGCGCGGTCAGGGGCAGGTCCCGCCGCTCCAGCCGAGTCGACAGCAGGCTTCCGGCGATGCCCGGACTGAGCCCGCGGTAGATCGCGACGTACTCGTCGTCGGTGCCCACGTAGTACTGCTGCTGGGACCAGCCGTAGAAGACGTACAGCGCGCCGGCGGCCGCCAGCCCCAGCAGGACGAGCCCGAGCCCCAGCACGCGCCCGGGCCGTCGCTTCGGGGGGGAGGGCGGCTGCT
>JALYMT010000065.1 GCA_030773555.1 Actinomycetota bacterium
CTCGAGGGCCGGCGCCCGACCGACCGCGCCACGCTGACCGACGCGATCCGCGCGACCCGCGACACCGCCCGCACCGTCGACCAGCGGCTGCACGCGGCCACCGCCCCGGCCGTGCAGGCCGCGCTCACCGACCAGCCGCTGCGTGACCTGGTCACCAGCAGCGCCCGCTTCCCCCTGCACGTCGAGCGCGAGCGCGCCCTCTACGGCGCCTGGTACGAGTTCTTCCCCCGCTCCGAAGGGGCGGTGACCGACCCGGAGACCGGGCGCGCCCGCAGCGGCACCCTGCGTACGGCGATGCAGCGGCTGCCGGCGGTCGCGGCGATGAACTTCGACGTCGTCTACCTGCCCCCGATCCATCCGATCGGCGAGGTGAACCGCAAGGGACCCAACAACACCCTGACCCCGGGCCCGCACGACCCGGGCTCGCCGTGGGCGATCGGGTCGGCGGCGGGCGGCCACGACGCGGTGCATCCCGACCTTGGCACGCTCGAGGACTTCGACGCCTTCGTCGCCCGCACCCGGGAGCTCGGCATGGAGGTGGCGCTCGACCTGGCCCTGCAGTGCGCGCCGGACCACCCGTGGGTCAAGGAGCATCCCGAGTGGTTCACGGTGCTCGCCGACGGGTCCATCGCGTACGCGGAGAACCCGCCGAAGAAGTACCAGGACATCTATCCGCTCAACTTCGACCACGACCCCGCCGGCCTCTACAACGAGGTGCTGCGGGTGGTGCGGCACTGGATGGCCCACGGGGTGCGCATCTTCCGGGTCGACAATCCGCACACCAAGCCGCTGAACTTCTGGGAGTGGCTGCTCGCCGAGGTGCGCCGCACCGACTCCGACGTCATCTTCCTCGCCGAGGCCTTCACCCGGCCGCCGATCATGCACACCCTGGCGAAGATCGGATTCCAGCAGTCCTACACTTACTTCACCTGGCGCAACGACCGCGTCGGCCTGGAGCGCTACCTGCGCGACCTCACCGGCCCGGCCGCCGCGTACATGCGTCCCAACTTCTTCGTCAACACCCCCGACATCCTAAACGGCTACCTGCAGTACGGCGGGCCGGCGGCGTTCCGGATCCGCGCGGTGCTGGCCGCGACGCTCAGCCCGACGTGGGGGGTCTACGCCGGCTACGAGCTCTACGAGCACGTGGCCGTGCGCCCGGGCAGCGAGGAATATCTCGACTCCGAGAAGTACCAGCACCGCCCCCGCGACTGGGAGGCCGCCGAGCGCGCGGGGCGCAGCCTCGCCCCCTACCTCGCCCGGCTGAATTCGATCCGCCGGGAGCACCCGGCACTGCACGCGCTGCGCAACCTGCGCTTCCACGACAATGACAGCGACGCGATCGTCTGCTACTCGAAGACCCTGGGCAGCGGCGCCGACGCGGACATCCTGATCGTCGTGGTGAACCTCGACCCCCACGCGGTGCGGGAGACGACCGTGCACCTCGATCTGCCCGCCCTCGGCCTCGACGGGTCCGAGCCGCTCGAGGTGCACGACGAGCTCACCGGCGCGCGCTACTCCTGGGGCGAGCACAACTACGTGCGCCTCGACCCGTTCGTCGAGCCCGCACACGTCCTCACCGTGCGCCGGGGGTGACGGTGTCCTCGCCCATCGACGCCTTCGCCGACGTTCCTCAGGAGCAGCGCGACCCCCACTGGTATCGCACCGCGGTGTTCTACGAGGTGCTGGTGCGGGCGTTCAAGGACAGCAACGGCGACGGCACCGGCGACCTGCGCGGGCTGACCGAGAAGCTCGACTACCTCGCCTGGCTCGGGGTCGACTGCGTCTGGCTGCCGCCGTTCTTCTCGTCCCCGCTGCGCGACGGCGGTTACGACATCAGTGACTACATCGAGGTGCAGCCGGAGTTCGGCACCCTGGCCGACTTCATCGACTTCGTCGACGCCGCGCACGCCCGGGGCATCCGCGTGATCCTCGACTTCGTCATGAACCACACCTCCGACCAGCACCCCTGGTTCCAGGCCTCCCGAGCCGATCCCGAGGGCCCGTACGGCGACTTCTACGTCTGGTCCGACACCGACGAGCGCTATCCCGGGGCCCGGATCATCTTCATCGACACCGAGGCGTCGAACTGGACCTTCGACCCCGTCCGCAAGCAGTACTTCTGGCACCGCTTCTTCTCCCACCAGCCCGACCTGAACTTCGAGAACCCGCGGGTGCAGGAGGCGGTCCTGGAGGCGCTGCGCTTCTGGCTCGACATCGGCATCGACGGCTTCCGCCTCGACGCCGTGCCCTACCTCTTCGAGGAGGAGGGCACGAATTGCGAGAACCTGCCGCGCACCCACGAGTTCCTCAAGCGAGCCCGGGCGGAGGTCGACCGGCTCTACGAGGACCGGGTGCTGCTCTGCGAGGCCAACCAGTGGCCCGCCGACGTCGTGGAGTACTTCGGGGATCCCAAGACCGGCGGCGACGAGTGCCACATGGCCTTCCACTTCCCGGTCATGCCGCGGCTGTTCATGGCCTTGCGCCGGGAGTCGCGCTATCCGGTGTCGGAGATCATGGCGCAGACCCCGACGATCCCCGACAACTGCCAGTGGGGCATCTTCTTGCGCAACCACGACGAGCTGACCCTGGAGATGGTCACCGACGAAGAGCGCGACTACATGTGGGCGGAGTACGCCAAGGACCCCCGCATGAAGGCCAACATCGGCATCCGCCGGCGCCTGGCCCCGCTGCTCGACAACGACCGCAACACCCTCGAGCTGTTCACCGCCCTGCTGCTGTCGCTGCCCGGCTCACCGGTGCTCTACTACGGCGACGAGATCGGCATGGGCGACAACATCTGGCTCGGCGACCGCGACGGGGTGCGCACCCCGATGCAGTGGACCCCTGACCGCAACGCGGGCTTCTCCACCTGCAATCCGGGCCAGCTCTACCTGCCGGTGATCATGGATCCCGTCTACGGCTTCCAGGTGAGCAACGTCGAGGCGCAGCTGGCCAACATGGGCTCCCTGCTGCACTGGACCCGTCGGCTGGTGCAGATCCGCAAGCAGAATCCCGCGTTCGGTGTCGGCCGCTTCGACGACCTCGGCGGCAGCAACCCCAGCGTGCTGTCCTATCTGCGCGTGTTCGGCGACGACGTCGTGCTATGCGTCAACAACCTCTCCCGCTTCGCGCAGCCGGTGGAGCTCGATCTGCGGGCGTACGAGGGCTGGCGGCCGGTCGAGCTGATCGGCGGCACCGCCTTCCCCCCGGTCGGCGAGCTGCCCTACCTGCTGACCCTCGGCGGGCACGGCTTCTACTGGTTCCGGCTGGTGCCGCCGCAGGGGCTCGAGGGGATCGCATGAACGAGGAGGTCCTGGCCGCGTTCGTCGGCCGGCAGCGCTGGTTCGGCGGCAAGGGCCGCACCTGGCGGGTGACGGGGTCGCAGACGCTGGCCTGGCTGCAGCAGGATCCCCCGGTGCGCATCGCCGCGGTCGAGCTCGCGTACGACGACGGTCCGCCCGAGCTCTACCAGCTGCCGCTGCTGCACCTCGACACCCCGGTCGAGGCCCTCTCCCACGCCCTCGTCGGCGAGGACGACGACACGCTGGGGCGGCGCACCTGGGCCTACGACGCGCTGCAGGCCAAGGAGGTGACGAGCCGGTGGCTCGAGGGCATCGCCCGGCAGTGCGCCCTCGAGGGCGAGGGCGGCACGGCCGTGCAGTTCCGCCTCGACCCGGACGCCGCCGACGTGCCCGTCGACGGCCCCTCGCTGGTGCTCGGCGCCGAGCAGAGCAACACGTCGCTCGTCTTCGGTGACGCCGCGATCCTCAAGGTCTTCCGGCGGCTCATCCCCGGTCTCAACCCCGACATCGAGCTGCACACCGCCCTGTCCCGGGTGGGCTGCAGCCACATCGCGGCCCCGCTCGGCTGGGTCGAGGGCCGGTGGCACCAGCCGGGCGCGGCCGGCGACGGCGAGCTCGTCGAGGGCAGCCTCGCGATCCTCCAGCAGTTCCTACGCAACGCCGTCGACGGCTGGGAGCAGGCCCTGGCGAGCGTGCGCGACCTGCTCGCCGAGGGCGACCTGCACGCCGACGAGGTCGGCGGTGACTTCGCCGGCGACTCCTACCGGCTGGGCGTGGCCACGGCGGAGGTGCACCTCGACCTCGTCCGGGCGCTGCCCACGGGCACCGCCGGCCCCGACCGGCTCGGGGGCCGGGCCACCGAGATGCGCGGGCGCCTCGAGCGGGCGGTCGACGCCGTCCCCGCGCTCGCCCCGTACGCCGCCGGCCTGCGGCAGACGTACGACGCGCTGGGCGCACTCGACGTGCCCGTGCCGGTGCAGCGCATCCACGGCGACCTGCACCTGGGTCAGGTGCTGCGCACCACCGACGGGTGGAAGCTGCTCGACTTCGAAGGGGAGCCGGCGAAGCCGCTCGAGGAGCGCCGGGAGCTGGACTCCCCGATGCGTGACGTGGCGGGCATGCTGCGCTCGTTCGACTACGCCTCCCGGCACCTGCTCGGCGGCGGGCCGGCGAGCAGCGACCCGCAGCGGGAGTACCGCGCAGCCGAGTGGTCCGAGCGCAACGGGGGCGCATTCTGCGACGGCTACACCAAGGCGAGCGGCATCGACCCAAGGACGACCCCCGACGGAACCGACGTGCTGCTGCGGGCGTTCGAGACCGACAAGGCGGTCTACGAGGTGGTGTACGAGACCCGCAACCGGCCCGGCTGGGTGCGGGTGCCCATGGCGGCGATCGAACGGCTGGCGAGCGCAGGGAGCAGCCGATGACGGAGCGCCGGACCACGGAGCGGCTCGAGGTGCGCAGGTCCACGCCGCCGCCACCCCTGCCCGTGAGCCGCGAGGAGCTCGACCGCATCGTCTTCGGCGCCTCGCACGACCCGCACGCCGTGCTGGGTCCGCACCCCGGCCCCGGCGGCGTCACCGTGCGGGTGCTGCGGCCCTGGGCGGAGCGGGTCGTCGCCGTGGTGGGCGAGCGGCGGACCGAGCTCGCCCACGAGCACGAGGGGATCTGGGTCGGTCTGCTCGAGGCGGGAGCCGAGGGGTCCGCCCCGGACTACCGCCTCGAGGTCACCTACGACGGCACGACCGTGCGGCAGGACGACCCGTACCGCTTTCTGCCCACGATCGGCGAGCAGGACCTGCACTACCTCGGCGAGGGCCGCCACGAGGAGCTGTGGTCGGTGCTCGGCTCGCACGTGCGCACCTACGACAGCCTCGCCGGCCCGATCACGGGCACGTCGTTCGCGGTGTGGGCGCCCAACGCGCAGGGCGTGCGCGTCGTCGGCGACTTCAACTCCTGGGACGGGCGGGCGCACCCCATGCGCTCCCTGGGCGCCAGCGGCGTCTGGGAGCTCTACCTCCCCGACGTCGGCGAGGGCACCCGCTACAAGTACGAGATCCTCGGCCGCGACGGGGTGCGCCGGCAGAAGGCCGACCCGCTGGCCTTCGCCACCGAGATCCCGCCCGCCACCGCCTCGGTGGTGTTCGGCTCGCGCTACACCTGGGCCGACCACGAGTGGCTGGCGCAGCGCGCGGCGCGCAACCTGGTCCGCTCGCCGATGAGCACGTACGAGGTGCACCTCGGCTCGTGGCGGCAGGGCCTGTCCTATCGCGAGCTCGCCGAGGAGCTCGTCGCCTACCTGCTCGACCTCGGCTTCACGCACGTGGAGTTCCTCCCGGTGGCCGAGCACCCCTTCGGCGGCTCGTGGGGCTACCAGGTGAGCTCCTACTACGCCCCCACCTCGCGCTTCGGCTCCCCCGACGACTTCCGCTACCTCGTCGACCGCCTGCACCAGGCGGGCATCGGCGTGCTCGTCGACTGGGTGCCCGGGCACTTCCCGAAGGACGACTGGTCGCTGGGCCGCTTCGACGGCACACCGCTCTACGAGCACCCCGATCCGCGCCGGGGCGAGCAGCCCGACTGGGGCACGTACGTCTTCGACTTCGGCCGCCGCGAGGTGCGCAACTTCCTCGTCGCCAACGCCCTCTACTGGCTCGAGGAGTTCCACATCGACGGGCTGCGGGTCGACGCGGTCGCCTCCATGCTCTACCTCGACTACTCCCGCAAGGACGGCGAGTGGCTGCCCAATCAGTACGGCGGGCGGGAGAACCTCGACGCGGTGGCGCTGCTGCAGGAGACCAACGCCACGGCCTACCGCCGCACCCCGGGCATCGTCACCATCGCCGAGGAGTCCACGGCGTGGCCGGGGGTCACCCAGCCGACGTACGCCGGCGGTCTCGGCTTCGGCTTCAAGTGGAACATGGGCTGGATGCACGACTCCCTGCGCTATGTGAGCCAGGAGCCGATCTACCGGCAGTACCACCACAACGAGATGACGTTCTCGATGGTCTACGCCTACTCCGAGAACTACGTCCTGCCGCTCTCGCACGACGAGGTCGTGCACGGCAAGGGCTCGCTGTTGCGCAAGATGCCCGGCGACCGGTGGCAGCAGCTGGCCAACCTGCGGTCCTACCTGGCGTTCATGTGGGCGCATCCGGGCAAGCAGCTGCTGTTCATGGGCGGCGAGCTCGGCCAGGAGTCGGAGTGGTCGGAGTCCCGCAGCCTCGACTGGTGGCTGCTCGACAACCCCGACCACCGCGGCGTGCACGACCTGGTGCGTGACCTCAACCGGGTCTACGCCGAGTCGCCGGCGCTGTGGAGCCAGGACAACCGGCCCGAGGGCTTCTCCTGGATCGACGCCAACGACGCCGCGGGCAACACGTTCTCCTTCGTACGGTGGGCCGCCGACGGCTCCGCCCTGGTCTGCCTGAGCAACTTCGCGGCGGTCCCGCACGAGAACTACCGCGTCGGGCTGCCCTGGGAGGGCTCCTGGCAGGAGGTGCTCAACACCGACTCCGGCACCTACATGGGCAGCGGGGTCGGCAACCTCGGGGTGGTGGCGGCCGAGGCGGTGCCCTGGCACGGCCAACCCGCCTCGGCCTCGCTGCGGCTCCCCCCCCTCGGCACCCTCTGGCTGCGCTCCGCCCCTCCCACCCCTCGGTGATCATGCACTTCTCGCGCTAGGAGCGAGGGTCAGCGCGAACGCGTCGCCAGCAGGCGAGCTACCTGCATCACCCCCCGAGCAGCGCGGCGAGCACCACCAAGGTGACGGACGCGTACGGGAGCACCCCGCCGCCCGTGCTGGCAGCGACCGGCAGGACTCGTCGGTCGCTCCCTCGGGCAGCAGACGGTCCGCGCCAGTACCGAGCGATGGTGTCGCCGACGTGCTCGGCCTCGTCGTACGGGGGAATGAGGACGCCGCCTCCGTCGGGGCGTCCACGTGCCGGATCGGCGTGACAACTGCATGATCAGCGCGAGAAGTGCATGATCAGCGCGGGGAGGGGGCGGCGCCCTCGGGTGGCGACGACGATGTCATCGCGCCCGGCCGGCCGGCGCCCGCGGCGCCGGGGTCGTCGGGCTGCGGCCGGTCGGTGAGCTGGGCGGCCAGTCCCGCCGGCTCGTCGGCGGGCGGTCGAGCCCGGTGGGGCAGGTGGCGCCGGCGGGCGAACGGGACGCCGCGGGGACGCGGCCCGTTCGTCGGGGCGTCGACCCGGGCGAGGGCGAGCAGCTCGGTCAGGTGCAGCACGCGAACCCTCGATCGGCGCCGCCGCAGACCCGTGACCAGCTGCCGCTGGCAGCCGGGGTTCACCGTGACGACGTAGTCGACGCCCGCCGCCTCGATCTGGTCGAGCTTCGGGGCCAGCACGCGGCGGCTGTCCTGGGGCCGCAGCAGGGAGTACGTGCCGGCCGATCCGCAGCACTGCGCGGCGCCCGGCAGCTCGACGTAGTCGGCGACGGCGGCGATCAGCTCCCGCGGCTCGCGCCACACGTTCATCCCGTTGCGCAGGTGGCAGGAGTCCTGCAGGGCGACCCGGGCACGCCGGCCGGCTACCCGCACCTCGCCGGCCGGCACCGCACCGCCTGCCAACCCGTCGTCCGACACCGCAGCGTCTGCGGCGACGTACTCGGAGAACTCCTTGACCCGGTCACGCCCCAGCACGCCGGCGAGGTGCGCCGCGCAGCCGCCGGCCGTGGTCACGATCGTGCCGGGCAGCTGCTCCCCCAGGCGCCGGGCAAGCTCGCGTCCCAGCTCAAGGTCGCCGTTGTGCGCGTGCAGCGCCCCGCAGCAGCCCTGGTCGGCCGGCGCGTCCAGCTCCGGACGAAGTCGCCGCGCCGCCCGGCTGACCGCGGGGAAGAGAGCGCGCTCGAAGCAGCCGAGCATCAGGTGCGGGCCGCCGTGCAGCGACGCCGCGGCGTAGGTCCGGGCGTGCCGGCGGAACGTGCCGAGCCTGCGGACCAGCGAGTTGCGCACGACCACGTTCGTGAGCACGCGCGCCAGCGGGGGCCGATGGCGGCCCCGCCACTGGAAGGAGCGCCAGTACTCGAGCAGCTCGCCGTATTGCACTCCCGCGGGGCACACCGGCTCGCACGCCCGGCAGCCCAGGCAGAACGACGACTCCTCCCGCAGCGTCGGGTCGTCCTCGTCGAGCGCACCGGTCTCCAGCGCCCGCATCAGCGTGATCCGGCCCCGCGGGGAGGACTTCTCGTCCTTGCTCAGGGCGTACGTCGGGCAGGCCGGCAGGCAGAAGCCGCACGAGATGCACCGGTCGAGCAGGTCGGGCGGGAAGATCCCGCGGGCCGTGGCGCTGGCCGCGCCGGGGGCCTCGGCCGCTCCCGAGGAGACGTTCACGAGCCGAGCTTGCCCGGGTTGAGGATCCCGGCCGGGTCGAAGGCGGCCTTGATCCGGCGCAGCAGGGCCATCTGGTCCTCGCCGAGCCGGTCGCGCAGGAACGGGAGCTTGGCGGCGCCCACGCCGTGCTCGCCGGTGATGGTGCCGTCGAGCTCGATCGCCGCGGCGAAGACGTCAGCGAAGGCCCGGTGGGTGCGCTCGATCGCGTCCGGGTCGCCGGCGTTGATCACCGCCGTGGGGTGCAGGTTGCCGTCGCCCGCGTGCCCGAAGGTGCCGATGGTCAGGTCGTAGCGCCCCGCGATGGCGTCGATGCGGTCGACCATCTCGGCGAGCCGGGGCCGGGGCACGGTCGCGTCCTCGAGCACGGTGAGGGTGTCGAGGCGGGACAGCGCGGGCAGGGCGCAGCGCCGGGCGGCCAGCAGCGCCTCGGACTGCGCGATCTCCGCGGCCACGGTCACCTCCAGGGCGCCCGCCTCGGTGCACAGCTGCCCCATGCGGGCCAGGTTGCGCTCCACCGCATCAGCGGTGCCGTCGTCGCCGAAGAGCAGCAGGGCGCCGGCATCGGTGCGCAGCCCGAGTCGGGCGTAGTCCTCCACGGCCGCGATGCAGGTCGCGTCCAGGAACTCCAGGGTCGCGGGCACCACGCCGTCGCCGAGGATGCGCGTGACCGCCCGGCCGGCCGCCGCCAGGGAGGAGAAGTACGCGACGCCCGTGCTCGCGGTCGCGGGCATCGGCAGCAACGCGACGGTGACCTCGGTGAGCACGCCGAGCGTCCCCTCCGAGCCGGTCAGCAGCCGAGTCAGGTCGTAGCCGGCAACGTCCTTCCACAGCCGGCCACCGGTGCGGATCACCTCGCCGGTGGGCAGCACCACCTCGAGCCCCAGGACGTAGTTGCGGGTGACGCCGTACTTCAGGCCGCGCAGTCCGCCCGCGCAGGTCGCCACGTTGCCGCCGACCGTCGAGACCGTACGGCTGCCCGGGTCAGGGGCGTACAGCAGGCCGCGCGCGGCCGCCGCGTCCGACAGGGCCACCGTCGTCGCCCCCGGTTGGGCCCGGGCCAGCAGCTCCTCGTTGCTGACCTCGAGAATCGCGTCCATGCGCGTCAGCACGAGCAGGACGCCGCCCTGCAGGGGCACGGTGGCGGCGCACAGGTTCGACCCCGCCCCCCGCGGCACGACCGGGAAGCCTCGGGCGCTGGCCAGCCGCAGCACGGCTGCGACCTCCTCGGTGCTCGCCGGGAACACCACCGCGTCGGGGCGGGCGGAGAACAGCGGGGTCGCGTCGCGCGCGTACGGCGCCACGTCGCCGGCGGTGTGCCGGACGTGCTCGGCCCCGACGATCGCCTCCAGCTCGGCCAGCAGCGCGCGGTCGAGCAGCGCGCCCTCGCGGGTCATGTCGAGCGTCATCCTGACCTCCCCTGGTCCTCCGGCGGATCGTGCACGACCAGGACGTGCAGCGTACGGGGGCCGTGCACGCCCTCGACCCGGTTCAGCTCGATATCGCTCGTGGCCGACGGGCCGCTGATCCACGTCAGCGGCCGGCGCGGCGCCAGGTGGGCCAGGGCGGCGGGCACGTCGTCGACCACCTGGTCCGCGCGCACCACGCACACGTGCACGTCGGGTACGAGGGTCAGCGCGCGACGGCCCTGGGCGGCGCCGGCGTCCAGGACGATGGTGCCCGTCTCGGCCACCCCTACCGCCGCCCCGGTCACCACCGCGTCGACCGCGTCCAGCTCGGCCGGGCTCAGCCGCCCGTCGTCAACGACCACCTCGCCGTCGCCCAGGCCGGTGAGCCACGCGGCGGGCAGGTCGTTCGGCACGACGACCCGGCGTACGCCGGCGGCCCGGCAGGCCGCCGTGACCGCGGCGGGCACCTGCTCCGGAGCGACCCGCTCGACCACCGCGCGGTAGTCGGCGACCCGCTCGACGAAGTGGCCGACGAGATCGCCCGGTTGCCGGGACCGGGCGTAGTGGCGGGGCACGTCGCGGGACGGCGGGGCTTCGCTGACCGCGAGGCGGACGCGCTCGAGGATCTCCTCACGGGCCGACGTCACGGCGACCCGCCGTGCGTGCGCTGCCACCACGACCGGAACGTCTCGCCCGGCGGCTCCGGCAGGTCACGGGCCTCGCTCCAGGCAGCGAGCGGCCCGGGCAGCCGCCCGATGCGTCCGTTGCGGGCGAGGAGGCGCCCCATCCGCGCGCCCAGCTTCTGCGCCGCGGCCAGCCGCGCCGGCGAGCCCAGCACGTAGGCCGCGGCCTTCATCGCCGCGCCCTGCGCGTCGGGCATCCGCCTCGCGCGCGCGTCGTCGACCACCTGTTCGCGCAGGTGCACCAGCACCTCGGGGATGTCGATCGCCACCGGGCACACCTCGTAGCACCGCCCGCACAGCGTCGAGGCGTACGGCAGGGACCGGTCGCGCGCGCTCTCCCGGCCGTGCAGCTGCGGGTTGAGGATCGCGCCGATCGGACCGGGATAGACCGACCCGTACGCGTGCCCGCCGGTGCGCTCGTAGACGGGGCATACGTTGAGGCAGGCCGAGCAGCGGATGCAGCGCAGCGCCTGCCGGCCCACCTCGTCGGCGAGCACGTCGGTGCGCCCGTTGTCGAGGAGCACGAGGTGGAACGTCTGCGGCCCGTCGCCCGGCGTCACCCCCGTCCAGACGGAGGTGTACGGGTTCATCCGCTCCCCCGTCGAGGAGCGCGGCAGCAGCTGCAGGAAGACCTCGAGGTCCTGCCAGGTGGGCACGACCTTCTCGATGCCGACCACCGAGATGAGGGTCTCGGGCAGGGTCAGGCACATCCGCCCGTTGCCCTCGGACTCCACCACGACGAGGCTGCCGGTCTCGGCGACGACGAAGTTGGCCCCCGAGATCGCCACCTTCGCGGACAGGAACTTGCGGCGCAGGTGGGTCCGGGCCGCAGCGGCGAGCCGGGGCGGGTCGTCGCTGAGGTCGCGCGGCGCCTCGGGCATGGTGCGCAGGAACAGCTCGCGGATCTCCGAGCGGTTGCGGTGGATCGCCGGCACCAGGATGTGCGAGGGCCGGTCGTCGCCGAGCTGCACGATCAGCTCGGCGAGGTCGGTCTCCAGAGCGGCGATGCCCTCCTCGGCGAGGGCCTCGTTCATGCCCATCTCCTGGGTGGCCATCGACTTGACCTTGACGACCTCGTCCGCGCCGGCCTGCCGGA
>JALYMT010000066.1 GCA_030773555.1 Actinomycetota bacterium
GCGCTGCGCGAGCCGAGCACGACCTGCTGCCCGGCCAGGGCGAGGCGGCGGGCGAGCCCCCGGCCCTGGTCGCCGGTGCCACCGAGGATGCCGACGACGAGGGGGCTGGCCTCGGGCGGGACGCTCATGGGCGCATCCTGGCAGCAGCCGGCCCGCGCCTGCTGCCCGCCGGCGCCGGCTGACACACTTCGTCGGTCCGCGCACCACCTCCGAGGAGGATTTCGAGTGGCGACTGCGCATCTCGGGGACGACACCCCCGTCGTCGACCCGCTCGACAAGGGTCTGCGCCGCGGCGCGCTGGGCCTGGGCAGCAGCGTGGCCATCGGCCTGGCCTCCACCGCGCCGACGTACGGGCTCGCGGCCGCGATTCCCGCGCTGTCGGACGAGGTGGGGGTCTTCGCCCCGGGCGTGCTGCTGCTCGCCGCGCTGCCGATGCTGCTGGTGGCCCTCGCCTTCCGCGAGCTCAACCTGCACGAGCCCGACTCGGGCACCACCTTCGCCTGGGTGTCCCGCGCGTTCGGCCCGCGCATCGGCTGGCTCGGCGGCTGGGCCGTGGTCGTCTCGTGCCTGCTCGTGATGGGCTCGCTGGCGCAGGTGGCGGCCGCGTACGGCTACCTGCTGGTCGGGGCCGACGAGCTGGCCGAGAGCCGTCCCGCCCTGCTCGCCGGCGGCCTGGTGTGGCTGGCGCTGCTGACCTGGATCTGTCACCGCGGCATCCGCATGACCGCGCGGCTGCAGGTCGTGCTGCTCCTGGCCGAGCTGGCGATCCTGGCCGTCTTCTCCGTCGTCGCACTCGTCCGCGCGCTCTCCGGCGACGCCCTCGACGGCGGGGCCGGAATTAGCCTCGCGCAGCTCGATCCGTTCGGTGCCGGCGGCGGGGGGCTCGCGGCCGGCCTGCTGCTCGCCGTCTTCCTCTACTGGGGGTGGGACACGAGCTTCTCCATCAACGAGGAGACCCGCAGCCCCACCCGGGTGCCGGGCGTCGCCGCCCTGATCGCCATGGCCGTGCTGGTGCTGGTCTTCGTCGTCGTGGCGCTGGCCGTGGTTGCGTACGCCGGTGCGGACCGCGCCGTCGGCGAGGGCGGCGGCGACGTCTTCGCGGCCTTCGCCACCTCCGTCCTCGGCGGGCCCGGCGGGTCGCTGCTCGTCTTCGCGGTGCTCACCAGCGCGGCGGCCAGCACCCAGACCACCATCCTCCCGACCGCCCGGACGCTGCTCGCGATGGGCGCTTTCGGCGCCCTGCCGACGGCCTTCGCGCGCATCTCGCCGCGCTACGCCTCGCCCACCGTGGCGACCTGGACGGTGGGTGCGGCTTCGGCGTCGCTGCTCCTGGTGTTCCTCGCGATCAGTGAGGACGCCCTCGCCGACTCGGTGGAGGCCACCGCCCTGGCCATCTGCTTCTACTACGCCCTCACCAGCGCGGCCGTCCCCTGGTACTTCCGCCGGCACCTGCGCGGCGGCCGCAACCTGCTCATGCGCGCCGTGCTCCCCACCCTGGCCGCGGCGAGCATGACCGCGCTCTTCGTCGCCTCCGGCGTGGTCCTGGCGGACGCGGACGAGTCCGAGAGCAGCGTTCTCGGCGTGGGGACCCCCGTGGTCGTCGCCGTCGCCGCGTTCGCGGTGGGCGTCGCCATCCTGGCCGCCCAGCACCGGCGCAACGCCGGCTTCTTCGCCGGCCCGCTCGCCGGTCCGGGCGACGAGGTGGGCGACTCGCGGGTACGGCTGCGCGAGTGAGCCCGAGGAGGAACGATGGCGGTCCCGGCGACGTCGGACATCCAGCACGAGGAGGGACGATGGCTGGCCATCAACGGCGCCGCTCGGCGACCGTCACGCTCGGCGTCACCGCACTGCTGGCGGCGGGTCTGAGCGCCTGCGGCGCCGAAGAGCCCGAAGACCCCGACTACGGCGCGGTGTGCGTGAACTCCCAGACCCAGGAGCGCGTCGAGGACGACGAGTGCGGCGACGACCGCGGCGGCGGTGGCGGTGGCGGCCTGTTCGCGTGGTACTTCCTCTCCCGCGGCGCGTTCGCCCCCGGCATCGGCCAGCGGGTCGGCGGCGGTACCTTCACGCCGCCGGGCAACACGACCGTGCGCCGCGGCGGCATCGCCCGCGACGGCGGCACCGTCACCCGCGGCGGCTTCGGCGACGCCGGGGCCCGTAGCGGCAGCTGAGGCGAGGCGTCGGTGTACCGGCACGCCTCCCGGCCGCGGCCCGACTGGCGCCGGACCGTCGAGGGGCAGGGCCTGGTCTACCCCTACACCCCCCTGCCCGGCGGCGGGCAGGCGCTCTACTGGAACGAGTCGGCCTTCTACGAGCTGTCCAGCGACGAGGTCGACGCGCTGGAGGCAACGACCGAGGAACTGCACCGGATGTGCGTACAGGCCGCGCAGCACCTGGCCAGCGGCGAGCTGGGCAATCTCGGGCTGACGCCGGGCGCGCTCGAGCTCGTACGCCACTCCCTGACCGAGGACCAGCCCAGCCTGTACGGCCGCTTCGACCTGCGCTTCGACGGCCTCGAGCCGGCGAAGCTGCTGGAGTACAACGCCGACACCCCTACCGGCCTGGTGGAGTCCGCGGTCGCGCAGTGGCACTGGCTGGAGGACGTCATGCCCTCCACCGACCAGTGGAACAGCCTGCACGAGCGGCTGGTGCAGCAGTGGCGGACGCTGGCCCGGCGGCTGCCGGGAGGGGCGCTGCATCTGGCGCACAGCGCCGCCGAGCCCACCGGCGAGGAGTGGATGACGGTCGCGTACGTGCGCGACACGGCCGATCAGGCGGGCATTCCCACCGTCGGGCTCACCATCGAGGACCTCGGCTGGGACCATACCCTCGGCCTGTTCGTCGACCTCGACGACCGCCCCATCGGTGCCTGCTTCAAGCTCTATCCCTGGGAGTCGATGCTCGCCGAGCCCTTCGGCCGCCACCTCCTCGACAACCCCGACCGCCCGGTGTGGATCGAGCCGGCGTGGAAGGCGGTGCTGTCGAACAAGGCGCTGCTCGCCGCGCTGTGGCAGCTGTATCCGGGCCACGAGAACCTGCTGCCCGCCTACGTCGACGATCCCGGAACCCTGACCGAGTGGGTGGCCAAGCCGTTGCACGGGCGCGAGGGCGACGGCATCCGCGTGCAGGCCGCCGACGCCGACACGATCCGTACGACCTCCACGGGCACGTACGGCCGGGAGGGGTACTGCTATCAGCAGTGGGCGCCCCTGCCGTCGTACGACGGCAACCATCCCGTCCTCGGCTGCTGGATGGTCGGCGGCAATGCCGCCGGACTGGGCATCCGCGAGTCCGATGGCTACATCACCGACGGGTACGCGCGGTTCGTCCCGCACGTGATCTCTGCTCCGCGTCCGGACGCCGAGCAGGCGCAGCGGTGGCTGCGCGAGTGACGGCGCACCCCCGCGTCCCGCTCGCCGTGCTCCCGGTTGCGGGCCCACATCGTCGTGTCGCGCGGTCAATGCTGGCGACGACCGCAGCGCGGTGGAATCGTTCCGCGACGAGTCCGATTCAGCGGGGGTCGGACGAGGGACAGGAGGGCCTCGTGCCTGCGAAGATCGTTCTCAAGAAGGAGCGGTCCGGCAAGTTTCGCTTCCAGATGCTCAACTCGACCGGCAGACCCCTCGTCACCTCGGAGGCGTACGAGAACCGGGCCGCGGCGACCCGGGCCGTCGACTCGCTGCGGCGCGGCGCCGCCGACGCCAGACTGGACGACCTGACGGCACCGGCCAGCACGACGACCGCGAAGAAGACCACCGCGACCAAGGCGACCGCGACCAAGGCGACCGCGAAGAAGACGGCCGCGAAGAAGACCACCGCGACCAAGGCGGCGGCCAAGACGGTGACGTCGGTGAAGTCGGCCGCGAAGGCGGTCGCCACGAAGGCGAAGAAGGCGGCGGACGGCACGACGAGCGCCGCGGGCAAGAAGGCCGCAGCGTCGACGAAGGCAGCGTCGACGAAGGCACCGGCACGCCGGGCGTCGGGCGGGCGGTCGGGAGCCGCCACCACGTCGACGAGCACGGCCACCGGCACCGACACCTCGACGAGCACGAGCACCGGGGGCTTCGTCCCCGAGCCCGCCGTGAACGGCTCGGCACCCGCGCAGCCGCCGTCGACACCCTCTCCGTGGTCGCCGTCGGCGAGTGCCGACCCCGAGCCGGGTGCGGCGGCGCCCCCGGACGAGCACGAGCCGGTCACCCCCGAGCCGGGCGGTGGCAGCGTCGGCTCCGACCCGGGAGCCGACGAGCAGCAGGAGGCCGGCTCCCCCACCTGAGCACCGC
>JALYMT010000067.1 GCA_030773555.1 Actinomycetota bacterium
GGCTCCTCCCAGGCCCGGGGTGCCCGCCGCCCTGCCGGCCCGGCCCGGGGCGCACCGCCGAAGCGCAAGACGCCCAGCCTCGAGACGATGGCGAAGCGGCTGCTCGCCGCCCCGCCGGCCAAGCCGCGTCAGGCCGCCCCCGGCCGCCGACCGGACACGCCGTTCCTCATGTTCGGCGGCAGCTCCGGCGGGAGGTTCGACGAGGAGCGGGAGGGCGGCGAGTCGCTGATCCTCTCCGCCCTCGCCCCGCAGCTCGCGCCGTACGAGGCGGTGCTGCTGTCGCGGGCCATCCGCTTCAACGAGCCCGTCGCCGTCCTGCACGTGCACGACGGCAAGGCGACGCAGCACGTGCTCCACGAGCTCGAGCTCGAGCCGCCGTACCTCCTCGGCATGTCCGACCCGGACGGGGACGACGTCGCCGTCCTGCTGTCGGGCATCCGCGGCGTCGCCCCCGTACTCGGCCAGGAGGGGTGACCGACGCCGTGATGGTCGAGCTGGTCCCGTGACCGTACGGGACAACGTCCTCCGCGTGATTCGCGAGTCCGCGCGCGGCATGACGGACGCCGAGATCGCGACCATCCTCGGGCAGTCGCACCAGGCGGTGAACCAGCGGTGCCGTCAGCTCGAAGCCGAGGGGCTCGTCGTTCGGGACCGCTCGTCCGGGCACATCGTGAACCTGCCGGCTGACCCGGCTACTGACAGCTCACCAGCCGTCGCGCCTCCGCCGGCCAGCGCGATCGATCGGGACTGGTGGTGGGAGGGGAACGTCCAAGCGGCCATCGTCGGTCACCTGGCGAGCACCGGCTGGCGAGTGACCAGGGTGGCCGACACCGCCAGTCAGGAGCGGGGCATCGACGTCACCGCCGAGCGGGGCGGCCGCCGCCCGCTGGTGAAGTCAAGGGCTGGCCCTCGACGACGTACGCCCGCGGCCCCCGGATCGGCCAGCCGAAGCCGACCCCGCCCACGCTGCAGGCCAAGCACTGGTACGCCGACGTGCTCCTCGCGGTCGCGCGGCTGAGGCAGCGCCACGGGGAGGACACGATCGCCATCGGACTCCCGGACACGGCGAGGTATCGCACGTTGCTGGCCGAGACCGCACGTGCGCTCGCCGCCCTGGAGGTGCAGGTCCTGCTGGTCTCGGAACCTGACCGAGTGGAACCCTGGCCAACGGGCGCTGCGTGGTGAGCATCGACTTCGAGGCTCTCGGGCCGCAGATCGGGCAGCTGTGCCGCCGTTACGCCGGAAGGGACGGTGACGAGCCGGGGGCTGCCGTGCGGCGAGGAGCCCTCGAGGCCTCAATGAAGGACCGTCCGGAAGGGACGGCGACCTTGGACCAGTTCCAGGGCCCTGCCCCCTGATCGTGGGCACGCGTTGGTGTTCTACGCGGCGGTTGGCAGCGTAGCCGGGGCCCGGCTGGCCTCGTAGGCGAGCGGGCTCATGTGGGCGCAGGTGGAGTGTCTGCGGCGGGTGTTGTACCGGGTGTTCCAGGCGAACACAGCGCGGCGGGCGGCCGCTGGCTGCCTCGCTGCGCGGCGGCCGCGGCCAGCGCGTCGGTGACCAGTTCGGTGCGTAGGTGCTCGGCGATCGACCAGCCCACCAGCCGGCGGGAGAAGCAGTCGATCACCGTACGCCAGGTACAGGTTCGTGCCGTCGGCGCAGGGGAGGTAGGTGATGTCTCCGACGTAGACGCGGTTGGGCTGGTCGGCGGTGAAGTTGCGTTCCAGCAGGTCAGGGACCTGCTGATCGGCCGGCTCCGGCACGGTCGTGCGGGCCCGGCGGCGCAGCCGGATCCCGGCGATGCCGTGGACGGCCATCACCCGGGCCACCCGCTTGTGGTTCACCCGCTGGTCGCGGTCGGCGCCGTCGTTGAGCTCGGCGGTCACCCGCGGCGCGCCGTAGGAGCGGTTGCCCGGATCTTCGGCGTGCACCGCCCGGATCCGGTCGGCCAGCGCCTGAATCGGCGTCAGCGCGGGCGGCGCGAGCCTCGGCGGCGGCCTCCCAGGCGTAGAACGATGACCGGGAGACCTCCACGGTCGAGCACAGCCGCTTCACCTCGAAGGCGTGTCGGTGGTCGGCGACGAACCGGAAGCGGGTCACCAGCGCGTCTCCCCGGCGAAATACCCGGCCGCCGCACGAAGGATGTCCCGCCCGGTGTTCAGCTTCCGCTCGGCCGCCTCGAGCTCAGCGACCCGGCAGCGCAGCCGTGCCAGCTCCTGCTCGGCTGTCTCGCCGTGGGGCGCTGCACCGGCCCGCCTCCCCGGCCGCGGGTGCAGCGGCATTCAGCCACCCCGACAACGTCACGTCCATCACCCCGAGATCACCGGCGATCCCCACCACCGTCGCCCCGGGCGTCGACCGGTACAGCTCCACCGCATCCCGGCGGAACTCCTCCGAGTACGTCTTCCTCGCCACCGTCTGATCCTCTCGCTTCCTCCAGGCCAGCTTGGCCTCAGGCGGTCGTAGTACTCGATCTTGGTGTTGGGCGGGGAAGGATGCCCGCTGTGCGACGGATGCTGACGATGGTGGACCGGGAGGAGATCTCCCGAGGTTTGGCCGAGGGGCTGGAACTGAGGGAGATCGCGGCGCGGATCGGGCGGAATTCCTCGGTGGTGTCGCGGGAGGTGCGCCGGCACGGAGGTTCGCAG
>JALYMT010000068.1 GCA_030773555.1 Actinomycetota bacterium
GCCGCACGGCCCGGCCCACGTCGCCCACCTCGACGGGCCGGCCGTCGCCGAGGTGCGGGCGGTGCTCGACGCGGGCGCCGTAGCGGTTCGTCCCGCCGAGGCGGACCCCGAGCGCGCCGGCGAACGCGGCCTCGCAGCGCCCGGCATTGGGGCTGGGATGCGCGGCCCCGTCGCGGCGCAGCACCTGCCAGGCGGCCGGCACGGAGCCGCCGGCGACGGGCGCGAGCAGGCAGGCGAGCAGCGCCGTCAGCCGCGCCGCGGGCAGGTTGAGCAGGTCGTCCAGGCGGGCCGCGGCCCAGCCGAAGCGGGCGTAGCGCGGGCTGCGGTGCCCGATCATCGCGTCGAGGGTGTTGACCGCGCGGTAGCCGAGCAGGCCGGGCAGACCGGCGACCGCGCCCCAGAGCAGGGGCGCCACCACGGCGTCGGAGGTGTTCTCGGCGACCGACTCGACGGTGGCCCGGGCCAGCTCGGTCCCGTCGAGAGCCGACGGGTCGCGGCCGCACAGGTGCGGCAGTCGGGCGCGGGCGGCGGCGAGGTCGCCCGCGCCGAGGGCCGCTGCCATCGCGCTCGCCTCCCGCCCCAGCGTGGTGCCCCCGATGACCGCCCAGGTGCCAGCGGCGAGGGCACCGGTCCGCAGGGCCGGGCGGCGCCGGGACAGGCCGGTCAGCAGCGCGCCGAGGCCGCCCGCAGCACCCACCAGCAGCGTGACGTGCAGCAGGCCGCGGGTGCGCGAGTCGGCGTAGGTGCGGCGCTCGAGCGCGGCGGCGGCCCGCCCGAACGCGGCGACCGGGTGCGCGGTGCGGGGGTCGGCGACCAGCGCGTCGGCGAGCACGCCGCCGAGCAGCCCCACCGCGTCTCGCCCTGGCACGGCGCGGAACGCTAGCCGACCGCGGTCGCCATGCGCTCGACCGCCTCGGTGAGCAGGGCGGCGGAGGTCGCGATGTTCAGGCGGGCGAACCCGGCGCCCTGCCGGCCGAAGGTCGGCCCGGAGCTCAGCGCCACCCGCCCCTGCTTCAGGAACCGCTTCGCCGGGTCGTCGCCCAGGCCGAGCTCGCGGCAGTCGAGCCAGGCGAGGTAACTCGCCTCCGGGGCCCGGTAGCGCACCTGCGGCAGCCGCTGTCCGAGGAGCGTGCCGAGCAGCCCGCGGTTGCGGTCGAGGGTGGCGAGCACGTCGTCGAGCCACGGCCCGCCGTCGCACCAGGCCGCCACGGCGGCGAGCACGCCGAGGTGCCCGGTGCGGTAGTGCAGCTCGTGGGGAAAGGCGTCCACCAGCTCGCCGAGGGGGCCGGGCGCGGTGACCAGGGCCGCCGCCTTGAGCCCGGCGAGATTCCACCCCTTCGAGGCCGAGAGCAGCGTCACCCCGTGCCGGGCCGCCTCGCCGCCGAGACCCACGTACGGGACGTGCCGGGCGCCCGGCAGCACCAGCGGCGCGTGGATCTCGTCACTGAGGACGACCACGTCGTGGCGCGCGGCGAGCCGGCTGACCTCGCGCAGCTCCTCCTCGGCGAACACCCGCCCGGTCGGATTGTGCGGATTGCACAGCAGGTACACCCGGGCACCTCCGGCGAAGGCGCGCTCCAGCCCGGCCAGGTCGAGCGCGTACGCCCCGTCGTCCCCCCGGGCCAGCGGCACCTCGACTACCCGGCAGCCCACCTCGTCGACCACGGAGAAGAACGGGGGGTACACCGGCGGATTGATCACGACGCCCGCTCCCGGCGGCGCGACCCGCCGGAGCAGCTCGGCGACCCCCACCATCACGTCGGAGACGGGCACGACCCGGCGGGGGTCGAGCTCCCAGCACAGCCGGTCGCGGGCGTAGGCCGCCGCCGCCTGGCCGAAGTCGGGCAGGGAGGCCCCGACGTAGCCGCAGTCGTCGCGCTCCACCGCGGTCGTGAGGGCCGCGCGCACCGCGGGTGCGAGCGGGAAGTCCATCTCGGCGATCCAGGCGGGCAGCACGTCGGCCGGATAGGCGGTCCACTTGGCGCTGCGCCGGGTCTGCAGCTGCGCGAGGGTGAGGCCGTCGAAGGGCGAAACGTCCGGTACGTCCGCCCGGCTCGGATAGCTGATTGCCATGGGGGGAGAGATCCCCCGCTCCCGTGGGCATGAACTTCTCGAAGTGCGCCACCACGCGGTTGTCCCGCAGGCTACGTTGCGCCGTCGCGGCCGTTCCGGCCGCCGCGGCCGTCCCCCGGGGGTCACGAGCACCGAACGAGGAGGAACGCCGATGCGGCTGCCCGAGGCACGCGGGCCGATGACCCAGCTGCTGGTCGAGCGGCTCGCCGGCCCGACTCGCCCGAGCCTGCTCGCGGCGGCGGTCGAGCGCGCCCAGGCGGGTCACCCGCAGGCTCATCCCCTGGCCGACGAGGACCTGCAGCTGGGGCTGGCCATCTGCTACGAGCTGCACTACCGCGGCTTCGAGGGCGTCGACGAGCGCTGGGAGTGGGAGCCGTCGCTGCTGGCGCTGCGCGCCCGCCTCGAGGCCCGCTTCGAGCGGGCCCTGCGTGCGCTCGCGCCTCCCCCCGCGGCGCCGGAGGCCGCCGACATCCCCGCCGCCCTGCGCCGCCTGGTGACGGCGGACGACGGACCCCCGCTGGCGGCGTACGTGCAGCGCAGCGCGACCGTCGAGCAGTTCCGCGAGTTCGCCGTGCACCGGTCGGTCTACCAGCTGAAGGAGGCCGACCCGCACACCTGGGCGATACCGCGGTTGACCGGACGGGCCAAGGCCGCCCTGGTGGAGATCCAGGCCGACGAGTACGGCGGGGGCCGGGTCGACGCGATGCACGCCACCCTGTTCGCGCGCACCCTGCGTGAGCTCGGGCTCGACGACACCTACGGCGCCTACCTCGACCGGGTGCCCGCGGTGACGCTGGCCGCGGTGAACGTGATCTCCATGTTCGGCCTGCACCGCCGGCTGCGGGGCGCCCTCGTCGGCCACCTGGCGGCGTACGAGATGACGTCGTCGCTGCCCAACCACCGCTACGGCAACGGGCTGCGCCGGCTGGGCTTTGCGGAGCGGGCCACCCGCTTCTACGACGAGCACGTGGAGGCCGACGCGGTGCACGAGCAGGTCGCGGCAGTCGACCTGTGCGGCTCCTTCGCCGAGGCAGAGCCCGACCGGGCCGGCGACGTGCTGTGGGGCGCGAGCTGCGCGCTCGCCCTCGATGGGCGCTTCGCCGGGCACGTCCTGCAGGCCTGGCAGCGGGGGGAGTCGTCCCTGCGGGCACCCGAGCAGGTGCAGGAGGTGGACCTGACCACGGTGGCGTCCCTGGCGGTCCCCGCGTGAGGGCCGCGAGCTACGTCCTGCCCCTGAAGTGGTCGGCGGCTGACAGCACTCCTGCCCAGATCGAGGAGCTCGCCGGCTACCTGCGCCGGCTGGCCCGCGAGCTCGACGACGTGATCGTGGTCGACGGCTCCGATCCCGAGGTGTACGCCCGGCACGCGCAGGCGTGGGGCGACTGCGTCCGCCAGCTCCCCCCCGACCCACGGCTGCACTTCGCCAACGGCAAGGTCAACGGGGTGGTTACCGGCGTGGCAGCAGCTCGCCACGACAAGGTCGTGCTCGCCGACGATGACGTCCGCTACGACGCCGGCGGCCTGGACCGCGTCCTCGCGCTGCTCGACGGCGCCGAGATCGTCCGCCCGCAGAACGTGTTCGACCGCTGGCCCTGGCACGCCCGCTGGGACACCGCGCGCTCGCTGCTCAACCGCGCCTGGACCGCCGACTACCCCGGCACCTTCGGGCTGCGTCGCGCCGTCTTCGTGCACGCCGGCGGCTACGACGGTGACGCCCTCTTCGAGAACCTCGAGATGATCCGCACCCTCGAGGCCCACGGGGCGCGGGAGGCGCGCCCTCTCGACCTGTTCGTCGTCCGCGCCGCCCCCGAGGCCGACCGGTTCTGGAACCAGCGGCCGCGCCAGGCCTACGACGACTTCGCCCAGCCCGGCCGCCTGGCCCTGTGGCTGAGCGTGCTGCCCGCCGTCGCGCGCTGCGTCGCCCGCCGCCGCCCCCGCGCGCTGGTCGCGGGGG
>JALYMT010000069.1 GCA_030773555.1 Actinomycetota bacterium
GACGCCTACGAGGTCGGGCTGCCCAACCAGGGCCTGATGATCCTGTACGAGGTGCTCAACGAGCGGCCCGACGCCCTCGCCGAGCGCACGTACGCGGTGTGGCCGGACCTCGCCGCCCTGATGCGCGAGCACGGCGTCGGCCAGTTCACCGTCGACTCCCACCGCGCGGTCGCCGACTTCGACGTCCTCGGCGTCAGCTTCGCCACCGAGCTCGGCTACACCAACCTGCTCGAGGCCCTCGACCTCGCCGGCGTCCCGCTGCACGCTCATCACCGCGACGAGACCCACCCGGTCGTGGTGGCCGGCGGACACGCCGCGTTCAACCCCGAGCCGGTCGCCGACTTCGTCGACTGCGCGGTCCTCGGCGACGGCGAGCAGGTCGTCGGCGACGTCACCGACGTGCTCAGGGCGTGGAAGGAGCAGGGCCGCCCCGGCGGGCGGATCGAGCTGCTGGGCCGCCTGGCCCGGGTGGACGGCGTCTACGTGCCGCGGTTCTACGCGGTCTCCTACGGTGCGGACGGCGCCATCGCGGCGGTCACGCGCACCCGGGACGACGTCCCCGCGCGGGTCGGCAAGCGCACCGTGATGGACCTCGACGAGTGGCCCTACCCGAAGACGCCGCTGGTGCCGCTGGCCGAGAGCGTGCACGAGCGGATGAGCGTGGAGATCTTCCGCGGCTGCACCCGCGGCTGCCGCTTCTGCCAGGCCGGAATGATCACCCGGCCGGTTCGCGAGCGGTCGATCACGACCGTCGGGGCGATGGTCGACGCGGGGCTCGAGGCGACCGGGTTCGAGGAGGTCGGCCTGCTCTCGCTCTCCAGCGCCGACCACTCCGAGATCGCCGACCTGACCAAGGGCCTGGCCGACCGCTACGACGGCAGCAACGTCGGCCTGTCGCTGCCCAGCACCCGCGTCGACGCCTTCAACATCGACCTCGCCAACGAGCTCACCCGCAACGGCCGCCGCTCCGGGCTCACCTTCGCCCCCGAGGGCGGCTCCGAGCGCATGCGCCGGGTCATCAACAAGATGGTCACCGAGGACGACCTGATCCGTACGGTCACCGCCGCGTACGGCGCCGGCTGGCGGCAGGTGAAGCTCTACTTCATGTGCGGGCTGCCCACCGAGACCGACGAGGACGTGCTGCAGGTCGCCGAGCTCGCCAAGCGGGTCATCGCCGCCGGCCGCGAGGTCACGGGCAGCAGGGACATCCGCTGCACGGTCTCGGTCGGCGGGTTCGTGCCCAAGCCGCACACCCCGTTCCAGTGGGCGGGCCAGCTCGACGCCGAGACCACCGACGCGCGGCTGCGCAAGCTGCGCGACGTGATCCGCAGCGACCGGTCGTACGGCAAGGCGATCGGCTTCCGCTACCACGACGGCAAGCCGGGAATCGTCGAGGGCCTGCTCAGTCGCGGCGACCGGCGGCTCGGCAGGGTCATCCGCGCGGTCTACGAGGACGGCGGGCGCTTCGACGGGTGGAGCGAGCACTTCTCCTACGACCGCTGGGCGCACTGTGCCGAGCAGGCCCTGGCCGGTGAGCCGGTCGACCTGGACTGGTACACCACGCGCGAGCGTGACGAGGTCGAGGTGCTGCCCTGGGACCACCTCGACAGCGGCCTCGACAAGGACTGGCTGTGGGAGGACTGGCAGGAGGCGCTCGCCGCCGCCGAGGGCGCCGGCGCCGAGGTCGAGGACTGCCGGTGGAACCCGTGCTATGACTGCGGTGTCTGCCCGCAGATGGGTACCGAGATCCAGGTCGGCCCGACGGGCGCGAAGCTGCTGCCCCTCGCCGTGGTCGGCCGCTGACGCGTTGCCCGTCAACGGCCGGGCCGCGGGCACCGTGTGCCGCGCCGGGCTCGACGACGCCGCCGACCTGGCCCGACTGCGCTACCGGTGGCGAGTGGACGAGAAGGGCGAGCGGGGCGGGGAGCCCGAGGGCTTCGCCGCTGACCTGCGGGCCTGGTGGGAGGGGCACCTGGGAACTCACCTCGCCTGGCTGGCCCGTGTCGACGGCGTCGCCGTCGGCATGGCCTGGCTCGCCGTCGTGCCCCGGGTGCCCGGCCCGGAGCACTTCTCCCGGGTCGCGGGCAACCTGCAGAGCGTCTACGTCGAGCCCGAGCACCGCGGCGCTGGCCTCGCCTCGGCCCTGGTGACCGCCGCCGTCGAGCACGCTCGCCGGGCCGGGCTCGGCTATCTCAGCGTCCACCCCAGCGAGCGGTCGTACCCGGTCTACCGCCGTGCGGGCTTCGTGGAGACTGGGAAGGTCCTCGAGCTCGGCCTGGCCGAGCCGCGGTAGCGCTAATCTGCATGCGTGCCCACCGTACAGATCCGCAACGTTCCGGACGACGTCCACGAGACGTATCGCCGGCGGGCGGCGGCAGCAGGGATGAGCCTGCAGGAGTACCTGCTGGCGCAGTTGACGCAGCAGGCGCGCCGGAAGACGATCGCCGAGGTGATGGCCGAGGTCGAGGAGGAGATGCGCACCGACCCCGAGGGCTGGAGCACCGTCTCCTCCGTGGACGACATTCGGGCTGATCGGGACTCGCGGTGATCGTGGCCGACGCGTCGGTTGTCATCGACGCCCTGGTGTTCGGTGGCCGTAGGGGCGCGTTGGCTCGCGACGCGGTTGATGCCCATGACGTGCTGGCGGCCCCCGCCATCCTCCCGGCGGAGGTGGCACAGGTGATGCGCTCGCTCTCCCGCCGGGGCCAGCTGGCGGGCCTTCGCGCCTATGCGGCCCTCGAGCGGGTCGGGGATCTGCCGCTTTCTCTGGCTGAGTTCCTGCCCCATCGTCGTCGCGTATGGGAGCTGCGCGACAACGTCTCCGCGTACGACGCGTGGTACGTGGCGCTGGCAGAGAGCCTCGACGTGCCCCTGGTCACGCTCGACGCCCGGCTGGCCCGGGCGGCCGGTCCCCGCTGCCAGATCGTGCTGCTGGGGGAGGAGTAGGCGTGGCCCGCGTCCCCGAAGGTCCCCCGCCGCTCCCGGCGGTGCAGAAGCTGCGCGTCCACTATTCCAAGCGGGGGAGGCTGCGCTTTTCCAGCCACCGCGACTTCCAGCGGGCCTTCGAGCGTGCCCTGCGCCGCGCCGCTGTGCCCGTCGCCTACTCCGCCGGGTTCAGCCCGCACCCCAAGGTCTCGTACGCGGGCGCGGCGCCGACCGGGGTGGCCAGTGAGGCGGAGTACCTCGAGGTGTCGGTCACGCGCCGGCTCGAGCCCGAGGAGCTCCGGGCGGCGCTGGACGCGGCGCTGCCCCCCGGGCTGGACGTACTCGAGGTCGTCGAGGCCACTCCGGGTGCGCTCGCCGACCGGCTCGAGGCGTCGGTATGGCGCATCGCCCTGCCTGGAGTGGAGGTGGCCCGGGCCGCGGAGGCAGCGGCAGCCTTCCTGGCCGCCGAGCGGGTCGAGGTGGAGCGGCTGACCAAGAACGGCGTGCGGAGGTTCGACGCGCGATCGGCCGTGGCGCGACTCGAGGTCAGCTCCGCCGGCGCTCCGGGAGACGATCTGCAGCCATGTGCGATACTTGACGCGGTTGTCCGGCATCAGGTACCCGCCGTACGACCCGACGACGTCCTCACCGGGCTTCGCGAGGTAGCTGACCTCGCGCCGCCGGCACCACCGCAGGTGGTGCGGCTGGCGCAGGGGCCGCTGGAGTCGTCCGGGGGCGCAGTGGACGACCCGCTCGCGCCCGACCGGGCCGCCGTCGGCGCCAGAGACTGAGCCGCACAGCCGTCGACAGCTCGTCGACGACCGCCGCGTCCGTCTCCGGCGCTTCCAGGATTTCCGCCGGTGCCGCACGGCCGCCGGCGGCTCGCGACGATCCGCCTCCGCGCGGCGACTGCGTGGCTTCGTCCACGCGGTTCCCGGGGGCACTGACGGGAGATCCCCGATGCTGGAGAACGAAGCGAACGGAGCGGGGACCGGCGGCACCGGCACGGTGGCCCCCGCGGACGACGTGGCAGCCTTCCCCGCCGCGGGCGACGCCACCCCACCGCGTCCTCGGCGGCGCCGGGCGGCCAGCCGACCGGCCGGCCCCCCCCAGGTGGTGGCCGCCGACCCGGTCGAGCCGGCCTTGGCGGTCGAGCCCCCTCCGGAGCCCACGCCCGAGTCGCCGGACGGCAGCGCCCCTGCCGTCACGGCCGAGGCTGACGGCGCGCCGGCGGAGGC
>JALYMT010000070.1 GCA_030773555.1 Actinomycetota bacterium
CAGCCGAGCCACCCCCACCCCGGGACGTCCTGCTCACCGCAGCGGTGCGCGGCATGCGGGCCGGCGAGCGCGCCGGCGGGCCGCTGGCCGAGGGCGACGGCTCCGCCGTACCGCTGCGGCGGACGAGTCCGTACGAGATCCTCTCGGCTCTCCGGCGGGCGGCCGACGAGGGCGCTCCCCTCTGGATCGGCTACGTGAACGCGGAGGGCCGGGCGACGTTGCGCGTCATCGAGCCCGTGCACGTCGAGGGTGGCTACGTCAGCGCGTTCGACCACCTGCGCGACGAGGTCCGCACGTTCTCGGTGGCCCGCATCACCGGGGTCGCCGAGGTCGAGGCCGCGCTCGAGCGCTAGGTCGGCGACGCGGCCAGCTGCGGTGCCAGCTGGACGTAGAGGTAGATGCCCTCGCGGTCATCGCCGGGGGACACCCGCACCTCCCCGGGCAGCCGCCCGTACTCCTGGTAGCCGAGCCGCCGGTAGAAGTCCTCGCGTCCCGTCCCCCCGCGCACGGACAGGACGAGCATCTCCAGGCCCTCGTCGGCGGCGATCCGGTGCACGCTCTGCAGGAGGACCGTGCCGAGGCCCCGGCCCTGCAGGCCGGGGTGCACCTGCACGCGGTAGACGTGCCCCCAGTGCTGCAGCAGCGGATTGCGGTTGAGCGCGATGGTGGCGAAACCGGCGGCGCGGCCGTCGACGCGCAGGACGCAGAGCAACGCGGCGCCGGCCGTGACCCGCGCGACCAGCTCGTCGAGCACGGGGGCGACGTCGGCGTCGACGACGGGGGGCACGAAGCCGACCGCGCCGCCGGCGTTGGTCACGTCGACCCAGCAGCGCAGCAACTGCCCGCGCAGGACCTCGTCGACGTGGTCGACCCGCTCGGTCCGCACGTCGGCACCGGTCCTGAACATGGCCCGAACGTTACCGGCGCTGGACTTGGCGCTTGCCCGTCTGCTTGGTAAAGTTAGCAATGCAGAGAGCAGATCAAGCAGATGGTCCATCCCAGGAGGACAATTCCATGGCTGACACCCGTACGGTCGCCGGCGAGAGCACCCTCGGCCTGGCCGAGGAGACCCGCGACTACCTCAACCGCGTCAGCAACGCGTGGGTGGAGAACACCCAGCAGAGCGCCGACGCTGCTCAGCGCGTCGCCGACACTTTCTCGGCGTTCGTGCCCGCGTTGTCGCGTGACTACGCGGTGCCGAGCCCCAAGCAGGTCATCGACACCACGTTCGACATCGCCAACCAGGTCGTGGACTACCAGCGTCAGGCGCTGGACTTCCAGCGTCGCATCGCCCAGCAGATCGTCGACGGCTTCGGTCGGCTCTACTCCAGCGACGAGCAGCCCGCGTCGGAGAAGGCCGCCCAGCGGGCCAACGAGGCCCTGCAGAAGGTCGGTCAGCAGACGGAGGAGAACGTCGCGCAGGCCCGCCAGAGCAACGGCAAGGCCGGCGCCCGCGCCTGAACCGCAGCATCTCGCAAGGAACAGGCGGCACCCTCCGGGTGCCGCCTGTTCGGCGTCCGGGCTTGGCGACCGGCGCGCGGCACCGCCACGTACGGTTTGCTCCGGCGCCCCCGTGACGCCGTGACCTCGTGACCCGTGACGACGACGAAAGGCTCCCCGTGACCGACGGCCCGCTCATCGTGCAGTCCGACAAAACCCTGCTGCTCGAGGTCGACTCCGAGCTGGCCGACGAGTGCCGCAAGGCCATCGCGCCGTTCGCCGAGCTGGAGCGGGCCCCGGAGCACGTGCACACCTACCGGGTCACGCCCCTCGGGCTGTGGAACGCGCGGGCCGCGGGCCACGACGCCGAGCAGGTCGTCGACACGCTCCTGCACTACAGCCGCTATCCGGTGCCCCACGCGCTGCTCGTCGACGTCGCCGAGACCATGGCCCGCTACGGACGGCTGCGGCTGCTGAACTCGCCGGCGCACGGGCTGGTCCTGGAGTCCAACGACCGCGCGGTGCTCGAGGAGGTGCTGCGCTCGAAGAAGGTGGCCCCCCTCGTCGGCGCCCGACTCGCCCCTGACGTGGTGGCGGTGCACCCGAGTGAGCGCGGCCACCTCAAGCAGGTGCTGCTCAAGCTGGGCTGGCCGGCCGAGGATCTCGCCGGCTACGTCGACGGCGAGGCGCACCCCATCGCGCTGCGCGCCGACGAGTGGTCGCTGCGGCCCTACCAGCGCGAGGCGGTCGACGGCTTCTGGCACGGCGGCTCCGGTGTGGTCGTGCTGCCCTGCGGCGCCGGCAAGACGCTCGTCGGTGCGGCCGCGATGGCCGAGGCGCAGGCCACCACGCTGATCCTCGTCACCAACACCGTCGCCGCCCGCCAGTGGCGTACGGAGCTGCTCAAGCGCACCTCGCTCACCGAGGACGAGATCGGCGAGTACTCCGGCACCAAGAAGGAGATCCGCCCGGTCACGATCGCGACGTACCAGGTCGTCACGACGAAGCGGAAGGGCGCGTACGCCCATCTCGAGCTGTTCGACGCGCGCGACTGGGGGCTGATCGTCTACGACGAGGTGCACCTGCTGCCCGCGCCAATCTTCCGGTTCACCGCCGACATCCAGGCGCGCCGCCGGCTCGGGCTGACCGCGACCCTCGTGCGCGAGGACGGGCGGGAGGGCGACGTGTTCTCCCTCATCGGACCGAAGCGCTACGACGCGCCGTGGAAGGACATCGAGACGCAGGGCTACATCGCGCCGGCCGACTGCGTCGAGGTGCGGGTGACACTGAGCGACAGCGAACGGCTCACGTACGCCACCGCCGAGCCCGACGAGCGCTACAAGCTGTGCGCGACGGCCGAGAGCAAGAACCGGCTGGTGGAGCGCCTCGTCCAGCGGCACCGCGGCGAGCGCGTGCTGGTCATCGGGCAGTACCTCGACCAGCTCGCCGCCCTCAGCGAGCGGCTCGCCGCCCCCGTCATCACCGGCGAGACGACCATCCGGGAGCGGGAGCGGCTCTTCGAGGACTTCCGCACCGGCGCCCTGCAGACCCTGGTGGTCAGCAAGGTGGCGAACTTCTCCGTCGACCTCCCCGAGGCCGGGGTCGCGATCCAGGTGTCGGGCACGTTCGGCTCCCGGCAGGAGGAGGCGCAGCGGCTCGGGCGGGTGTTGCGGCCCAAGGCCGACGGCCGGGGCGCCCGCTTCTACGCCGTGGTCGCGCGCGACACCCTCGACGCCGACTACGCCGCGCACCGGCAGCGCTTCCTCGCCGAGCAGGGCTACGCCTACCGCATCGTCGACGCCGACGACGTACTCGCCGGCGAGGAGATCTAGGCGCTCGACCGGGCCTTGGCGCGCTGGCGCGAGGCGCGGCGGGCGATGGCCCAGCGGTGCGTCTCCGACGGGCCGTCGTAGATGCGGAACGGCCGCACCTCGGCGAGGAAGCGCCCGAGCGGCGTCTCGGTCGACACCCCGATGCCGCCGCAGATCTGCACGCTGCGGTCGACGACCCGGTTGACCGCCTCGGCGACGTACGTCTTCGCGATCGACGAGTTGTGACGGGACTCGGAGCTGGCGGGCCCGGTGGTGTCGATCACCCAGGCGGTGTGCCGGATGATGGCCCGGCTGGTCTCGACGTCGATGACGGAGTCGGCGATCTGCTGCTGCACCATGCCGAGCTCGGCGAGCCGGCTGCCGAACGCCTCGCGCCGCTCGGCGTGGTCGAGGGCGACGTCCAGCGAGCGCCGGGCGACGCCCAGCCAGCGCATGCAGTGGGTGAGCCGGGCCGGGGCGAGGCGCACCTGGGCGTAGCGGAAGCCCTTGCCGACCGCGCCGAGCACCGCGTCGTCGGGCACGAAGCAGCTCTCGAAGCGCACCTCCGCGTGCCCGCCGGCGAAGCTGCGGTCGATGACGTCGAGGAGCCGCACGAGCTGGAAGCCGGGGTTGCCGGTGTCTACGAGGAACATCGTCGGGCCGTGCGGGCCGGACTCCTGCTGCGCGTCGGCCATGCAGATCGCGAACGCGGCGCCCTCGGCGCCGGTGGTCCACCACTTGTGCGCATCGATCACCCAGCCGCCGTCGGCGCGGGTGGCCCGGCTGCGCAGCATCGACGGGTCGGAGCCCGCCCCGGGGGGCGGCTCGGTCATCGCGAAGCACGAGCGGATCTCACCGGCGGCAAGGGGGCGCAGCCAGCGCTCCTTCTGGGCCTCGGTCGCCACCTGCTCGAGCAGGTGCATGTTGCCCTCGTCGGGCGCGGCGCAGTTGAGCGCCTGCGGGCCGAGCAGGCTGTAGCCGGCCTCCTCGAAGACGACTGACTGCCCGCGGGTGTCGAGGCCGAGCCCGCCGTACTCCCGCGCCACGTGCGGGGCGAACAGGCCCGCGGCCTTCGCCTCCTTCTGCAGCGAGGAGCGCAGCTCGGGCTCGATGCCGTGCACGCCGCGGTCCTGCGCCTCCAGCGGCAGCACGACCTCGGCGACGAAGGCCGCGGTGCGCTCGGCCAGCTCGGCCAGCTCCGGTGAGAGCGAGAAGTCCATGGCACCTACCCGTTCGACTCGGCGAAGCGCTGGAGGAAGGCGGGGTTGTTGACCGCGAGCTTGCCCTCCACCTGGCCGCGCACGAAGGCGCGCACCGCGCGGGCGTGCTCGCCCTCGTCGGCGCCGCCGCTGCGGATGTGCCCGGCGAGCCGGCGGTTCGCCTCCTCGACGCCCGCGTCGGCGAGCGCCGGGTCGCCGAGCAGCGCGGCGATGTCGGCCGCCTCCGCCCGCCCGTCGTCACCGGCGGCGAGCTCGCGGCGGACGACGGCGATCACGTTCGCGGCGATCAGCGCCCGGAAGCGGGCGCGGTGGTCGGGCGCGGCCGGGGCAACCTCCGTACGGAGGTAGTCGCGCACCGCGTCGAGCAGCTCGTCGGCGGTGGGGCGGTCGTTCACGCGGCCCGCCCGCCGAACCGGTCGAGCAGGCGCAGGGTCTCGAGCTCCATCTCCGCGCAGATGCGGCCGAGGCTGGCGAGCTCGACGCTGCGCTCGGTGCCGCTCAGGTGCCGCTGCGCCTGGGCGAGGGAGCCGACCGCCCACCGCACGTTGCCGAACAGCTCCCACCACAGCAGCACGTCGAGGTCGACCGCCGGCCCGCCGGCCTTCTCGTACGCGCGCAGGAACGCGTCGCGCTCGGCGAGCCCGCCGGCCTCCAGGTCGTCGGCGCCGAAGCGCCACGCGCGCACGCAGAACCAGCCGAGGTCCTCGGCAGGGTCGCCGCGGTGCACGAACTCCCAGTCGAGGATGCCGGTGAGCCCCCGGTCGGGGGTGACGAGGAAGTTGCCCGTACGGAAGTCGCCGTGCACGACGCCGACACGCTCGGTCCCGGGCGCCCGGCGGCGCAGCTCGCGCAGGCCGAGCTCGAGGGCCGGGTGCGGCTCGCCGATGCCGTCGAGCTGGCCCTGCAACCGGTCGAGCTCGTGGCGCGCGGGGGTCTCGCCCGGCGCCGGGCCGGCGAGGAACGGCAGCTCGGCGGGGTCGATGCGGGAGATCGTCGCGAGGTCCTCGGCGAGCTGCTCGACCAGCGTTGGGCGGATCGGCGCGTACCGCGGGTCGGAGACCAGCCGCCGCCCGATCGCCTCGCCGTCGAGGCGCTCCATGGCGAAGGCGGGGCGGCCCAGCAGGTCGGCGGTGTAGGCGAGCGGGCGCGGCACCCGGGCGCCGGCCCGCGCGACGACCGAGAGCACCTCGTACTCCCGCCGGCGGTCGACGCCGTAGTCGTAGACGGAGCCGCCCAGGTCGCGGCGCAGCACGAGCCGGCGCCCGCGGGCGATCAGGCCCCACGCCTCCTGCGAGGCGCCGCCGGCCAACCGAGCCAGCTCGGTCACCTCGACGCGCTCGCCGAGCTCGGCGGAGAGCCAGGCCTCGACGGCCTCGCGCAGCTCGGCCAGGTCAGCGGAGGAACCGCTCATCCCGGAACCCTAGGCCCTGACGCCGCCCGCCGGTAGCGTGCACGCGCTCGGCCCTTCCCACGGAGGTTCCCTGTGACCGACGTCTCGCCGACCGACCTGTCCGTGCTCCACACCCCCGAGCCGGCCCTCGGCACCAGCCCCGGATTCGCGCCGCTCACGCCGGTCACGTTCCTGCACCGCGCCGAGCACGCGTACCGCGACCGGCCGGCCTGGTCGTACGAGGGGGAGCGCGCGACGTACGGGGAGTTCGCCCGCTCCTGCCGCCAGCTCGCCGCGCTGCTCGCGGACCTGGACGTGCAGCCCGGTGACCGGGTCGCGGTCCTCGCGCCGAACACCCCGCTGCTGCTGAGCGCGCACTACGCGGTGCCGATGGCCGGCGCGGTGCTCGTCGCCCTGAACACCCGGCTCTCCGCGCCGGAGCTCGCGGGCATCGTCGCCCACGCGGGCGCACGGGTGCTGCTGCACGACGACGAGCTGGCGGAGCTCGCGGGCCAGCTCGACGCCCCGACGGTGCTCTCGGCCAGCGAGGTCGACCGGCGCCTCGCGTCGGCGGGCGAGCTCGACCGCGCGGTCAGCAACGAGCTGAGGCTGCTGGCGCTGAACTACACCAGCGGCACGACCGGGCGGCCCAAGGGCGTCATGTACTCCCACCGTGGCGCCTACCTGCAGGCGCTCGCCATGGCCTTCCACTCCCGGCTCGGCATGGACTCGGCCTACCTGTGGACGCTGCCGATGTTCCACTGCAACGGCTGGTCGTTCCCCTGGGCGGTGACCGCGGCGGGCGCCCTGCACGTGTGCCTGCGCCGCCCCGACGCCGAGGACATCTGGCGGCTGGTGCGCAGCGAGGGCGTCACCGCGCTGCACGCCGCGCCCACCGTGCTGACCTCGTTCGCCTACTCCCCGCGCGCCGACGAGGGGCCGCTGCCCCGCCCCTTGGCCGTGGGCACCGGTGGGGCGCCGCCGTCGCCGGCGCTCATCGCCCGCCTCGACGCGCTCGGGGTCCACGTGACCCACCTGTACGGGCTCACCGAGGTGTACGGCCCGTCGGTCGTGAACGAGAACGTGCCGGAGTGGGGCGAGCTCGACGCGGCCGAGCGCGCGCGGCTGATGGCGCGGCAGGGCACGGCGAACGTCGCCGGCGAGCGCGTCCGCGTCCTCGAGCTCGCGGCCGACGAGGAGGGCGCCGCCGCCGGTCCCGCGGTCGACGTGCCCGCGGACGGCGAGACCATCGGCGAGGTCGCGCTGCACGGCAACACCGTCATGCTCGGCTACTTCCAGGACGCCGACGCCACCGCCGCGGCGGTGCCCGACGGCTGGTTCCGCAGCGGCGACCTCGCGGTGATGCACCCTGACGGGCGCGTCGAGCTGCGCGACCGCGCCAAGGACGTGATCATCTCGGGCGGCGAGAACATCGCCTCCATCGAGGTGGAGCAGGTCCTCGCCGCGCACCCCGCGGTGCTCGAGGTGGCCGTCGTCGCCGCGCCGCACGAGAAGTGGGGCGAGGTGCCGGTCGCCTTCGTCACGCTCAAGGAGGGCGCCGACGCCGACGCCGACGACATTCTCGAGTCGGCCCGCGGCAGCCTCGCCCGCTTCAAGGTGCCCAAGGCCGTGCACTTCGGGCCGCTGCCGAAGTCGGGCACCGGCAAGATCCTCAAGTACCGCTTGCGGGAGCCGCTGTGGGCCGGCCAGGAGAAGCGCAACCACTGATCCGGGCCGTACGGGCGCCGCCGCCCACGCCCGGAGGGGCCCGGTCAGCTCGCCCGGCACCACGAGTCGAGCAGCGCGGTGTAGACCGCGACGGCCTCCTCGAGCCGCCGCGCCGAGCACCACTCGTCGACGACGTGGCACTGGTCGGGCTCGCCCGGCCCGAGGATCCCGGTGGGTGGGGCGTCCAGCAGCGGATGCAGCGCGGACGCGTCGGTGAAGAAGCGGGCGGGCGGCGAGGGCGTCTCGTCGAGCCCGGCCGCTGCTAGCGCGTCCCGGACGAGCCCGACGAACGGCTCGTCGCTGGCGGTGTCCACCGGTGGCAGCGCGAGGACCTCCTCGACGCTCACCCCGGCACCGGCGAGCTGCGCCACCTCGGCCTGCACGCTGCCGGCCTCGACCCCGGGGACGGTGCGCAGGTCGAGCAGCAGTTCCGCGCGGTCGGGCACCACGTTGATCGCCGTGCCCCCGGTCAGCAGTCCCACGTTGGCGGTCATCGGCCCGAACCGGGCGTCACGCGGCCAGCCCGCGTGCTCGTGCAGCGCGACGGCGGCCCGCGACAGCCGGACGACGGCGTTGTCGCCCAGCTCCGGTGCGGAGCCGTGAGCGGCGCGCCCGGTCGCGGTGAGGCGCAGCCACAGGGCGCCCTTGTGCCCGGGGACGAGGCGGTTCGCGGTGGGCTCGGCGACGAGCAGCGGGCCACCCCCGACGAGCTCGCGATCGGGCAGCCGCGCCGCGCCCGTGCAGCCGGTCTCCTCCCCCGCGGTCAGCACGACCTGCACGCCGCGGCAGGCGTGCGGCCGCCGGGCGTGCGCGGCGGCCGCCGTGACCAGTGCGGCCACGCCCGACTTCATGTCGCTGGTGCCG
>JALYMT010000071.1 GCA_030773555.1 Actinomycetota bacterium
CCGGGCCAGGCCGAGCGCCCCGCGGCGGGGCAGCCAGGGCGCCGCCTCGGCGGCTGCCGCGACGCCCGCGGCCGGACCGTACACCGCCAGGATCCAGGTGCCCATCGACATGGGTGACGTGGGCTTGGCGACCCGCAGCATCATGTAGAACCGCTCGGGCCGGCCCAGGTCGTTGATCAGGAAGTACGTGCTCGCGAGCAGCGCTCCCAGCGAGCCGACCCGGCCCGCGGTGCGCAGCGCGGGCCGGCCGGTGAGGTCGCCCCCCAGGGCCAGCAGCGAGCACCCCCCGGCGACCCCGCCGGTGAACAGGTAGGCCGGGATGTCGTGCTTCCAGCTGGGCGCCTTGACCACGGGGACGCCGTAGTAGGTGCGGAACTCCGGCTCGGGCACGGTCGGCATCTCGCCGCCATCCCGACCGCGGGCCAGGCCCCGGCGCCGCCCGCTGCCCCGTCGCCCGCCGTCCCACATCCGCGCGGACTTCTGCGCGCTGACGCTGGCGTCGGTCGACACCGCGCTCGGAGCCGTGCCGATCGGCGCCTCGGGCGCCGGGGGCTCGACGTCGCCGGTGCCACTCATCCCGGTGCCACTCATCCCGGTGCCACTCACCCCGAGCCGCCGACCACAAAGGCGGCCAGCGCGGCCGCGGCCATCGCCGCGCCCGCGAGACCCGCCCGCTTCCACATCGCCGGCAGGTCGCGGGTGGTCACCACCGGGTCCGGCGGCAGGCCGTAGACCTCGGGCTCGTCGAGCAGCAGGAAGAAGGCGCCGTCGCCGCCGACCCCGTCGTTAGGGTCGTGGCCGTAGAGCCGGGCCTCGGGCACGCCCGAGTCGTGCAGCTGCTCGACCCGCCGCTGGGCGCGCTCGCGCAGCTCGTCGAGGTCGCCGTACTGGATCGACTCGGTCGGGCAGGCCTTCGCGCAGGCCGGGGTCATGTCGCCGAGCAGCCGGTCGTAGCACAGCGTGCACTTCCAGGCCCGCCCGTCGTTCGGGCGCTGTCCGATCACCCCGTACGGGCAGCCGACGATGCAGTAGCCGCAGCCGTTGCAGATGTCCTGCTGCACGACGACGGTCCCGAACTCGGTGCGGAACAGCGCGCCCGTCGGGCAGACGTCGAGGCAGCCGGCGTGGGTGCAGTGCTTGCACACGTCGGAGGCCATCAGCCAGCGCAGGTCCTCGCGGGAGCGGCCGTCCTGCTGGCCGGGCAGCGTGACCGACGGCATCCCGAGGAAGTCGGGGCCGCGCCCGTTGCCGTCGCCTCCGGGGCGGCTCGCGCGGGGCCCGTCCGGCGGGGCGACCACGTCGGCGACCGGGGCGAGGTCGGTGGAGTCGCCCAGCGCGCTGGCGTTCGCCTGCTGCACACCCTGCGCGACGACCGCCGCCGACAGCACGTTGGCCGACACCCCCGTGGGCAGCCCCGCGAGACCCGAGTCGTGGGCACCGAGCGGCTTCTCCTGCTCGATGAACGCGACGTGGCGCCACGTGCTGGCACCCAGCTTGCCGGTGTTGTCGTACGACATCCCGAGCAGGTTCAGCCCGTCGTCGGGGACGTTGTTCCACTCCTTGCACGCCACCTCGCACGCCTTGCAGCCGATGCAGATCGAGGTGTCGGTGAAGAAGCCCTTGCGCTGCGGCGGCGGAGTCTCGTAGCCCGCGTCCGGCGCGGGGTCGAGCGGGCCGTACAGGCGATTCTTGCTCGTCATCGTCCGTCCCCATCGCTGATCGAGCTCTCCCGCGACATGCCACCGGGCGTGCGCCCGTCGCCGTCGGGACCCGTGCCGTCGAGATAGTCGCTCGTCCGCGCGATGGTGCCCGTCTGCAGGGTGACGCCGGCCCGTCGCCGGTAGTCCTCGACGTAGCTCAGCAGGGCCGGCCCGCGTGGCCGGCGACCGGGTCGCACGTCGCAGGTGCCCACCTTGCTCTCCTGGATGTGGGTGTTCGCGTCGAGGGTCAGGTGACCCAGGTCGTTGGCGGAGTCGCCCGTGGTCAGGCCGCCCGCGCCCCAGTGGTAGGGGATGCAGACGGTGTGGATGAGCCGGTCCTGCACCTTGAGCGGCGCCATCCGGTCGGTGACGAGCACCCGGGCCTCCACCGCGGTCCGCGACGTGATCATGTGCGCCCAGTCGAGGTGGCGGATGCCCCGCTCCTGGGCGAGCTCCGGGGAGATCTCGATGAACAGCTCGGGCTGCAGCTCGGCGAGCACCGGGACATAGCGGCTCATGCCGCCCGCGGTGTGGTGCTCGGTGAGCCGGCTGGTGGTCCACACGTACGGGAACACCTCGCTGCCCGGCTCCGGCGGGCTGGGGTCGAGCATGTTCAGCTCGTTGGTGAGGACCTGCCGCGTCGGGCTCTGCTGCTGGGTGTAGAGCGAGTTGCGGATCGGCGACTCACCCGGCTCGTAGTGCGTCGGCATCGGCCCGTCCAGGAGCCCCGTCGGAGCGTAGAGCCAGGCCTTGCCGTCGCCCTGCAGGATGAACGGGTCGTCGCCCGAGAGCGCCTCCACTCCCCGCGCGTCCGGCGGACCCACGTAGTCGGGGCGCTTGGTGACGGGGAAGTCGGGCACGTCGTGCCCGGTCCAGCGGCCCTGCTCCTCGTCCCACCAGATTAGCGCCTTGCGCTCGCTCCACGGCCGGCCCTGCGGGTCGGCGGAGGCGCGGTTGTAGAGGATGCGCCGGTCGGCGGGCCAGACCCAGCCCCACTCGTGCGCCAGCCAGTTCTGCTCCTTGCCGGGCCGGCGGCGCGCGGCCTGGTTGACCCCGTCCTTGTAGACGCCGGTGTAGATCCAGCACCCGCCGGCGGTGGTGCCGTCGTTGCGCATCTCGGTGGAGGTGCTCAACGGGCGTCCGGTGGCGATCTCGAAGCCGTTGATCTCTTTGAGCACCGCCTCGGCGCTCGGCTCCTGGTGCTCGCCGTGCAGCGGGTAGTCCCAGGTGAGGTCGAGCAGCGGCCGGTCGCGCTCGTCGGTGGAGGCCGCCAGCTTCTCCCGGATGATTCGGCCCAGGTGGTAGAAGAACCACAGCTCCGAGCGGCTGTCGCCCGGGGGCTGCACCGCCTGCTCACGCCACTGCAGCATCCGCTGCGTCTGGGTGAAGGTGCCCTCCTTCTCCGCGTGGGAGGCGGCGGGCAGGAAGAAGACCTCGGTGCGGTTCTCCTCCGGCACGATCTCGCCGGTCTCGATCTCCGGCGCGTTCTGCCAGAAGGTCGCCGACTCGATCTGGAACAGGTCGCGGACGACCAGCCAGTCGAGGTTGGCGATGCCGAGGCGCTGGGCGCGTCCGTGGAAGCTGCCGACCGCGGGGTTCTGGCCGAGGAGGAAGTAGCCGGCGATCCGGCCGTCGATCATGTCCAGGACCTGCTGGTAGGTCCCGTGGTCGCCGTCTATGCGCGGCATGTAGTCGAAGCAGTAGTCGTTCTCCGGCTGCGCCTTGTCGCCCCACCACGCCTTGAGCAGGTTGATCATGTAGGCGTCGGCGTAGGCCCAGAAGCCCTTCTGCCGGCCGCCGGTGGTCGCGTCGACGTACGACGCCAGGTCGTGGTGGGTCTTCGCGTTGGGCATCGACAGGTAGCCCGGCAGCAGGTTGTAGAGCGTGGGGATGTCGGTCGAGCCCTGGATGCTCGCGTGTCCGCGCAGGGCCATGATGCCGCCGCCGGGGCGCCCCATGTTGCCCAGCAGCGACTGGATGATCGACCCGGAGCGGATGTACTGCACGCCGACGCTGTGCTGGGTCCAGCCGACGGAGTAGACCAGCGCGGTGGTCCGCTCCCGCCCGGAGTTGGCGGTCCACGCCTCGCAGACCTCGAGGAGCTGCTCGCGGGGAACGCCGCAGACCTCCTCGACCATCTCCGGCGTGTAGCGGGCGAAGTGCCGCTTGAGCACCTGCCACACCGAACGCGGGTCCTGCAGCGTCGGGTCCTTCGGGTGGGCGTGCTCGTCGAGCGCCGCGCCGTGCCCGCCGAGCTCCTGGCCCCCGGCGTGCTCACGGGCCGCCGCCTGCCCGCCCTCGCCGGGGTCGGCGTTCTCCTCCTCGGCGCCCGCGTACTGCCAGGACGTCGGGTCGTACGAGCGCGTCGCCGGGTCGTAGCCCGAGAACAGCCCGTCGAGCTCCTCGGTGTCCGAGAAGTCCCGGCTGATCAGGGAGGAGGCGTTGGTGTAGGCGAGGACGTACTCGCGGAAGTCCTTGTCCTCCGTGAGGATGTAGTTGATCACCGCGCCGAGGAAGACGATGTCGGAGCCCGGACGCAGCGTGACGTGAGTGTCCGCGAGGGCACTCGTACGGGTGTAGCGAGGGTCGATGTGGATGACCCGCGCACCCCGCGCCTTGGCCTCCATGACCCACTGGAACCCGACCGGATGGCACTCGGCCATGTTCGAGCCCATGATGATGATGCAGTCAGCGTTGGCCAGGTCCTGCTGGCTGGTCGTGGCGCCGCCGCGACCGAAGGTGGCCCCCAGACCGGGGACCGTGGCGGAGTGTCAAATACGCGCCTGGTTCTCGATCTGCACCGCGCCCAGCGCGGTGAAGAGCTTCTTGATCAGGTAGTTCTCTTCGTTGTCGAGCGTGGCCCCGCCGAGGCTGGAGATGTTCATGGTGCGCCGCAGCGGGCGGCCCTCGGCGTCCTTGTCCTGCCACCGGTCGGCCCGGGCCTTGATGACCCGGTCGGCGATCATGTCCATCGCGGTGTCGAGGTCGAGGGGCTCCCACGCGGTGGCGTACGGACGTCGGTAGAGCACCTTCGTCTGCCGGAGCGGACCGGTCACGAGGTTGCGGCTCGCCGAGCCCTTCGGGCACAACCGGCCGCGCGAGATCGGGCTGTCGGGGTCACCCTCGATCTGGGTGATCTTCTCGTCCTTGACGTAGATGCGCTGCCCGCACCCCACCGCGCAGTAGGGGCAGACCGACCGGGCCACCCGGTCGGCCGTCGCCGTGCGCGGCGTGAGCCGGTCGGTGGTGCGCGACCGCGCCGCCTCGCCCCGCCCGAGCGGGTCGTCGCCGGTCAACTGTCGGAAGACCGGCCAGTGCTCGATGAACGTACGCACACCCATAGGTCGTACCTTCCCTCCTCGCCGTCACCAGCGCAAACGCGCCTACCCTGCCTACGCGGACGCAGTTCTGGAGCGCCCGCACGAGGGGAGCAGCGATGGCCCGGAGGATCGCCCGACGGCACGTGCTGCGGCTGGGTGGAGAGACGGCCAGCCGCCGCGAGGACGCCCTCGCCGTCGAGGAGCCCCTGGAGATCCGGGTGGGCGGGCGGGCGCTGTCGGTGACCATGCGCACGCCCGGTGAGGACTTCGACCTCGTCGCGGGTTTCCTCGCCACCGAGGGTGTGATCCGCCGCAGCGACGACCTGGCCACCATGCTGCACTGCGCCTCGGACGGCGAGGAGAACACCTACAACGTCATCGACGTCACGCTCGCCCCTGGGGTCACCCCGCCCGACGCCAGCCTGGAGCGCAACTTCTACACGACCTCCTCGTGCGGGGTCTGCGGCAAGGCGAGCATCGACGCGGTGCGGACGGTGTCCCCGTACGACGTGGGCGCCGACGCGCTGTGCGTCGACCGCGCGGTGCTCGCCGGGCTCCCGGAGGCGATGCGCGGCGCCCAGCAGGTCTTCGAGCGCACCGGCGGGCTGCACGCCGCCGCGCTGTTCGAGCCCGACGGCCGGCTGCTGTGCCTGCGCGAGGACGTGGGGCGCCACAACGCCGTCGACAAGGTCGTGGGCTGGGCGGTGCGCCAGGGCCGGCTGCCGCTGCGCGGGCTGGTGCTGCAGGTGAGCGGACGCGCGTCGTTCGAGCTGGCGCAGAAGGCCGTCATGGCCGGCGTGCCCGTGCTCGCCGCGGTCTCGGCGCCCTCGAGCCTCGCCGTCGACCTCGCCGCCCAGTCGGGCCTGACCCTGGTCGGCTTCTCGCGGGGCACCTCGCTCAACGTGTACGCCCACCCCAGCCGCGTCGCCGCCTGAGTCACCCCCCTCCCTCGGGGGCATGATCCTGCACGTCTCGCGCCGATCGGGCACTTCTCGCGTTGATCAAGCAGTTGCCGGGCGCCGCCGCTCGCGCCCCGAAGATCGCTGTTTTGGGTGGCAGAGCGCGGTCGACTGCACATCTGCACCCGAAACGGCGATCTTGGCAGTGGGCAGGCGCTGTCCCGGGCCGAGTCGAGCTCCCGTACGGGCCAGGCGAGCGCCCGGGTCGACGAGAAGTGCAGGATCAACGCGAGAAGTGCGCGATCACCGCGGGGGGAGGGGCCGGCTTACGGGAGCGGGGGCCAGGCGGGGCGGCGCTTCTCGTTGAAGGCGGCGACCCCCTCGCGCCGGTCGGCCGAGAAGGCGGTGGCCCGCCAGGCCGAGTCCTCGATCTCGAGCCCCGCGGCGAGGTCGACGTCGGCGCCCAGGCGCAGGGCACGCTTCGCGCTGCGCACTCCCACGGGCGAATTCGCGGCGATGTCGCGGGCGAGGTCGAGGGCCGCGTCGCGGGCCTGCCCGGCCGGCACCCGCCGGTCGACGAGGCCGAGTCGCTCCGCCTCGTCGGCGGCGACCCGGCGACCGGTGAAGATCAGCTCGGCGGCGCGGTTGTAGCCGACCCGGCGAACGAGCAGCTGGGTGCCGCCGCCGCCCGGGATGACGCCCACGGTCACCTCGGGCAGGCCCAGCACCGCGGTCTCGTCGGCGACGAGCACGTCGCAGGAGAGGGCCAGTTCGTACCCGCCGCCGAGGGCGAAGCCGTGCACCGCGGCGATCGCCGGCACGGGCAGCGCCAGCACGCCGCCGAAGGCGGCCCGGAACACCGGGCGCTGGGCCATCAGGTCGGCGTCGGAGAACGCGTTGCGCTCCTTGAGGTCGGCGCCCACGCAAAAGGCCCGCTGCGCCGCCGACGCGAGCACGACCGCGCGCACCTGCGGGTCGGCCGCCAGCCCGGCCGTGGCGTGCGCCAGCTCGCGGGCCATGGCGGTCGACAGGGCGTTGTGCGCCTCGGGCCGGTCGAGCACGAGCTCGGCGACAGGGCCGTGGCGGCGGACGGTCACGCTCTGGTACGGCGGCTGCGGCACGAGCGGCAGGCTATCGCCGCGGGTCGCGCCCCCGCGGGGCCTCGCCCACCAGGGCGGCCAGCGCGGCCCGCACCTCGCTGATCTCGGGCACGTCGTGGAGCAGCAGGCGCCGCCCCTCGACCGCGGAGTCGACGACGAGGGTGCCCGAGCGCAGCAACCGGTCGAGCAGGCCGGGCCGGGCGATGCCGACCCTGGAGACCGAGGACAGCGCGAGGTCGCGCGCCACCCGGCGGCGGGGGCCGCGGCGTACGAGCAGCCGGTGGTCGGTGAGCACGTACGAGGTCCACAGCCACCGCCAGAACGGGACGACCGTCAGCGGCAGCAGCAGCGCCAGCGCCCCGAGGACGACGAGCAGGCGCAGCGGTGTCTGCGCCTCGCCCGCCGGCAGCCGGCCGGCGAGATACGACGCGCTGGGCGCGAGGCAGACGAGGACCAGTCCCGGCCCGACGAGCACGCGGACGTGCGGGCGGGTGACCAGCTGCTCCTGCTCGCGGACCGGCGGGGCAATCCGCCGGGTCTCGTCGTCCGGGCCGGAGCCCCGGCCCCACCAGCTCATGCGCCACCCGCGGCCGCCGGCGTACGCACGTGCACGACGTCGCCCGCGCTCAGCGCGGCGATTCCTCCGCCGGCGTCGCGGAGCACGAGCCGGCCGCTGGAGTCGACGTCGGCGGCGGTCCCCTCGAGCAGGCCGCCGTCGGGCAGCGAGATCCGGACGGGACGCCCGAGGCTCGCGGAGAGGTCGCGGTACTCGGCCCGCAGCCCCGCGCGCTCCACGTCGCCGGCTGCCACCCGCCACTGGCCGTAGCGCCCGGCCAGCTCGTGCAGGGCGGCCCGCAGCAGCGCGGCCCGGTCGGTGCTCGTCGCGCCCGCGAGAGCGAGGGAGGTGGCGGTCGGCACCGGGAGCTCGTCCGCGCGCTGCAGCACGTTGACGCCGACGCCCACGACGGCGGCGGGCCCGTCAACGTGGTCGAGGTCGTCGACCCGCTCGACCAGGACCCCGGCGAGCTTGCGCTCGGCCACGAGCACGTCGTTGGGCCACTTGAGCAGGGCATCGACGCCGGCGTGCCGGCGCAGGGCGGTGGCGAGCGCGACGCCGACGACGAGCGGCAGCCAGCCCCACGCCGCTGCGGGCACGTCGGCGGGGCGCAGCAGCACCGAGAACGTCAGGCCGGCCCGCGGCGGGGACTGCCACTCCCGGCCCAGCCGGCCCCGCCCCTGCGACTGCTCCTCGGCGACGACGACCAGGCCCTCCGGGGCGCCGGCCAGGGCGGCGGCGCGGACGTCGGCGTTGGTCGACCCGGTGCGCTCGACGAGCCGCAGGTCCGACCAGAGCCCGCCGGGGGCGGCCAGGGCCCGCAGCAGCTCGTCGCGACTCAGCGGGAAGCGCTTCGGGTCCTCGTCCGCCGGCACCGGTCCAGGGTAGGCCGCGCTGCTCGTAGGCTGCGCTCCCCGACGACACGGAGGTGGCATGGCCACGCAGGCACAGGAGCGGCCCGAGCAGCCGCCCGACATCCACACCTCGGCGGGCAAGCTGGCGGACCTGCACCGGCGCAACGAGGAGGCGGTGCACGCCGGCTCCGCGCGCGCGGTGGAGAAGCAGCACGCCAAGGGCAAGATGACCGCCCGAGAGCGCGTCGAGGCGCTGCTCGACCCCGGCTCCTTCGTCGAGATGGACGAGCTCGCGCGCCACCGGTCCTCCAACTTCGGCCTCGACGCGACCCGGCCGTACGGCGACGGCGTCGTCACCGGCTACGGCACCGTCGAGGGCCGGCAGATCTGCGTGTACGCCCAGGACTTCACCGTCTTCGGCGGCTCGCTCGGCGAGGTGTTCGGCGAGAAGATCCTCAAGGTGCTCGACCTGGCGCTCAAGACCGGCTGCCCGGTCGTCGGCATCAACGACTCCGGCGGGGCGCGCATCCAGGAGGGCGTGGTCTCCCTCGGCCTCTACGGCGAGATCTTCTACCGCAACACGATCTCCAGCGGGGTCATCCCGCAGATCTCCCTGATCATGGGGCCGTGCGCGGGCGGCGCGGTCTACTCCCCCGCGATCACCGACTTCACCGTCATGGTCGACGGCACCGCGCACATGTTCATCACCGGCCCCGACGTGATCAAGACGGTCACCGGTGAGGACGTCGGCTTCGAGGAGCTCGGCGGCGCCCGCACCCACAACACCCGTAGCGGCAACGCGCACTACCTCGCCGCCGACGAGCAGGACGCCCTCGACTACGTCCGCGCGCTGCTCTCGCACCTGCCGCAGAACAACCTCGACGAGCCACCCGCGTACGCGGTCGACGGCGGCGACGACCTGCTCGAGGTCAGTGACGAGGACCGCGAGCTCGACACGTTCATGCCCGACTCGGCCAACACCCCGTACGACATGCACACGGTGATCGAGCACGTCCTCGACGACGGCGAGTTCCTCGAGGTGCACGCGCTGTTCGCGCCCAACATCCTCGTGGGCTTCGGCCGGGTCGAGGGCCGACCCGTCGGCGTCGTCGCCAACCAGCCCCAGCACCTCGCGGGCACCCTCGACATCGACGCTGCCGAGAAGGCGGCCCGGTTCGTGCGCACCTGCGACGCGTTCAACCTGCCCGTGCTGACCTTCGTCGACGTGCCCGGGTTCTTGCCCGGCACCTCCCAGGAGTGGGGCGGCATCATCCGCCGGGGGGCGAAGCTGCTGTACGCGTACGCCGAGGCGACGGTGCCGAAGGTCACCGTCATCACCCGCAAGGCCTACGGCGGCGCGTACGACGTCATGGGATCCAAGCACCTGCGCGCCGACATCAATCTGGCCTGGCCCACCGCGCAGATCGCGGTGATGGGCGCGCAGGGAGCAGTGAACATCCTCTACCGCCGCGAGCTGCTCGAGGCCGACGACTCCGACGCCCGCCGCCGCGAGCTGATCGAGCGCTACGAGGACACGCTGGCCAATCCCTACGTCGCCGCCGAGCGCGGGTACGTCGACTCGGTCATCCCGCCCTCAGCCACCCGGGTGCAGGTCCTCCGGGCCCTGCGCATGCTGCGCACCAAGCGCGACAGCCTGCCGCCGAAGAAGCACGGCAACATCCCCCTGTGAGGCAGGAGCAGCCGTTGACCGAGCAGCCGCTGCTGCGCGTCGTGCGCGGCGACCCGACCCCCGAGGAGCTGGCCGCGCTCGTGGCCGTGCTCTCCGCGCGGCCCGCGCCAGCCGCCGCGCCACCCGTCCGGCGCTCGGTGTGGCGCGACCCCGCGCGACTCGTACGCCGGCCGCTGCGTTCCGGCCCCGGCGCCTGGCGCGCCTCCGCCCTGTCATGAGCGACCACGCCGACCAGCCCGTGCCCGACGTGCTCGCACCCGGGCTCGACGTGCTGTTCTGCGGCATCAACCCGGGCTGTACGAGCGCGCGCCTGCACCAGCACTTCGCCCGGCGCGGCAACCGCTTCTGGCCGGCGCTGCACCAGTCGGGCTTCACGCCGCGCCAGCTCGAGCCAGCGGAGCAGTTCGAGCTGCTCGACCACCGCCTGGGCGTCACCAACCTCGCGTCCCGCGGCACGGCCACCGCCGCGGAGCTGGCCCGCCAGGAGCTGGTCGAGGGGGGTCGGCTGGTGGCGGAGAAGGTCATCCGCTGCTCGCCGCGCTTCCTGGCCGTCGTCGGCGTCAGCGCCTACCGCACGGCTTTCGGACGGCCCAAGGCCGCGGTCGGCGCGCAGGACGAGCTTCTCGGCGCCACCCGGCTGTGGGTGCTGCCCAACCCGAGCGGGCTGAACGCGCACTACCAGCTGCCCGACCTCGTGCGGGAGTTCGCCGCCCTACGCACCGCCGTCGAGGCTGGTCTATAGGGGCACCCGGCCATCCATCAGTTTAGTTCAGACGCGGATCGAGACCGTGCTTCGCGAGGTAGCCACGCCACGCCTGCATGCAGTTAGTCGCCAAGTCCAGTGCGTCCACCCTGCCCCCGGCACCCGTTGCGGGGTTCGTCCAGTCGACGAAGACCTGTCCCCCGCGTGAGCTGCCGCTCTTGGTGCTCGCGATGCGGGCTTCCACCCCCCTGTCACGAGTGTGGTGCTTGTACGTGTTGGCGTAACCCACGGCCAGCGCCAGGTGCTTGTCGGTCGCCCGGTCAAAGCTCATGGCGTCTTTTCGCTGAGTCTCCCGGTCGTGCGCCAACCAGTCACCGAGGTGGCCGCAGGTGACGAAGAAGTTCGATACCGCGTGCTTCCACTCTTCCGTGCTTCCCGCTTCAGAGGTGCCGTCATAGATGCGCTGGACTGCTTGGCTACGACGCTCGGATGGGAGCAGTGCTCCAGGGATGGCACGTCGTCGACCAGATCGTTGGTGTAGGGCAGGTCGTGGGGTCCCCGAGCCGGCCCGTTGCGGCGTCAGCGACGTGAGCACCGGCGGAACAACCGAAACTACGGTCGTCCTCGGTAGCCCGAGGACACTCCTCGAGAGCTGCTCAGGGCTGGCGCCGGATGAAGTCGTGCATGCCGGGGACGGTGAACGCCAGCACGCCGCGCTCGGGTGCGTACACCAGTCCCTTCTTGATCAGCTCTAGCCGGGCCACGGAGACGTCAGAGGTCCGACGCCTGCCCATGGTCCTAGCGATGTCGGCAACGGAAGCCGGGCTCTCGCCCCCGATCTCCGCCAGGGAACGCAACAGCTCCCGCTGTGCCGGGGTGGCCCGCTCCCATCGGGACCGGTAGAGCCCGTCGTCGACCTCCCGGCGCGCCTCGCTCAACCCGACGTCCACGTCCTCGAGCGTGATGGGGCTGCGACGGGCGTTGTCCCACACGTGCTTGCCTACGGACTGCAGGAAGTAGGGGTAGCCCTGGGCCGTCGCGATCGCCCTCGCGAGCCCGTCCCGCTCCCACGTGACTCCCCGGTCGGCTGCCGGGACAACCAGGGCTTGCTCTGCCGACTCTCTCTCGAGCAAGCCGACGGTCCTGAAGTCGTAGAGCCGCTCCGCATAGCTCGTGGCGTCGGCCAGCTGAGCAGGCAACGAGGGCAGCCCCGCTCCGACGACCATCAGTGGTAGCGGCGCATCGGCCTGGCCAAGGCGGTGTACGGCGGTGTTCACCGCGGCGAGTTCCTCGAAACTCGCCTCCTGCAGTTCATCGACGAGGATCAGGACGCCGACGCCCAGGTCACGCGCGGACTCCCCGAGCTCCTCGAACAGGGCGGCGAGGTCGTCGGCGAACCTGCCGGAGTCGGCCCTGCCGGACTCCGGGGCGACATCGATGCCGAACCCGACGCTGCCGCTCGGGTCGACCTTGATGCTGAACGCCTTGAACACGCTGAGCAGGCGCCGCAGGCGGGGTTCGGGGTGGCGTCCGGTCGCTGTCCGTAGCCCGCGGACCAACGCTTGACCGAGGGCCACGGGCAGGGAAGGAGAAGCGCTCGCCTCGACCTTCGCGGTGATCCAGCCGGGCTTGCTGGCTTGGCTCAGCAGTTCGTTGAGCAGGACCGTCTTGCCCACCCCCCGCAGGCCGTTCAGCATCCAGCTGCGGTCGCCCTCACCCAGTTCCTCGGCACGCCGACGCACTACTGCGAAGGAGCTCAGCAGCGGCTCGCGACCAGCCAGCACGGGGGGACGGCGTCCGGCACCAGGACGGTAGGGGTTCATCACCGGATCCACGATCACATCGTATCTGCTCGTGTAAGAGAAACCCTTACACGCATAGATACGTTCTTATTTCCGCTCTCTGGCGCGAGACACAGGGCGGGGCGGCCCTACTGTCGTGGTCGTGTCTGCCCACCCGCGCTTCGTCCTGGCGTCAGGGTCGCCGGCCCGACTGCGGACGCTGCGGAACGCGGGTGTCGAGCCGGAGGTCGTGGTCAGCGGCGTCGACGAGGAGGCCGTCACCGCGCCCACACCGGCCGCCCTCGCCGGCGTCCTGGCCGCGCACAAGGCGCAGGCGGTGGCACCGCGGGTCGGCGGAGCTCTCGTCCTCGGGTGCGACTCGGTGTTCGAGATCGACGGCGCCCCGTACGGCAAGCCGGCGTCGGCGCACGAGGCGGTCAGCCGGTGGCGAAGCATGCGCGGGCGCAGCGGCGTGCTGCACACCGGCCACTGCCTCGTCGACACCAGGAGCGGACGGCAGGCCGACGAGGTCGCCTCGACGGTGGTGCACTTCGCGACCGTGAGCGACGAGGAGATCGCGACGTACGTCGCCACGGGCGAGCCGCTGCGGGTCGCGGGGGGCTTCACCGTCGACGGCCTCGGCGGGGCGTTCGTCACCGCGGTCGAGGGCGACTTCCACAACGTCGTCGGCCTGTCGCTGCCCCTGCTGCGGCGCCTGCTCGCGCAGCTGGGCGTCCGCTGGGCCGACCTGTGGCGGCCGGCGCCCTAGACTCCGGCCACCTGCGGGGGAGAAGGAGCCGAGGGTGCACAAGGTGCTCATCGCCAACCGGGGCGAGATCGCGGTGCGGATCGCGCGCGCGTGCCGCGACGCGGGAGTGGCGAGTGTCGCCGTCTACGCCGACTCCGACCGCGACGCCCTGCACGTGCGCGTGGCCGACGAGGCGTACGCCCTCGGCGGGGCCACCGCCGCCGACACCTACCTCGCCATCGACAAGCTGCTGGGCATGGCGAAGGAGTCGGGCGCCGACGCCGTGCATCCCGGCTACGGCTTCCTCGCCGAGAACGCCGACTTCGCGCAGGCGGTGATCGACGCGGGCCTGACCTGGATCGGCCCGCCGCCGGAGGCGATCCGCGCCCTCGGCGACAAGGTCACCGCCCGCCACCTCGCCGAACGCGTCGGCGCTCCCCTGGTCGCGGGCACGCCCGACCCAGTCAGCGGCGCCGAGGAGGTCGTGGCGTTCGCCCGCGAGCACGGGCTGCCCGTCGCGATCAAGGCGGCGTACGGCGGGGGCGGGCGGGGCCTCAAGGTGGCCCGCACGGCCGAGGAGATCCCGCACCTGTACGACTCCGCGGTCCGCGAGGCCGTGGCCGCGTTCGGCCGCGGCGAGTGCTTCGTGGAGCGCTACCTCGACCGGCCGCGGCACGTGGAGACCCAGTGCCTCGCCGACACCCACGGCAACGTCGTCGTCGTGTCCACGCGCGACTGCTCCCTGCAGCGGCGCCACCAGAAGGTCGTCGAGGAGGCCCCCGCGCCGTACCTCACCGACGAGCAGGTCGCCGAGCTCTACCGCGCGTCCAAGGCGATCCTGCGCGAGACCGGCTACGTCGGCGCCGGCACCTGCGAGTTCCTCGTCGGCGAGGACGGCACCGTGTCCTTCCTCGAGGTCAACACCCGCCTGCAGGTCGAGCACCCGGTCAGCGAGGAGGTCACCGGGCTCGACCTCGTCCGGGAGATGCTGCGCGTCGCCGACGGGGAGCCGCTCGGCTACGACGACCCGGCCGTACGCGGGCACTCGTTCGAATTCCGCATCAACGGCGAGGACCCCGGCCGCAACTGGCTGCCCACGCCCGGCACCGTCACGACGTGGCTGCCCCCGGCCGGGCCCGGGGTCCGCCTGGACGCGGGCGTCGAAGCGGGCTCGGTGGTCGGCGGCGCGTTTGACTCGCTGCTCGCCAAGCTGATCGTGACCGGCGCCACCCGGGAGCAGGCGCTGGAGCGCTCCCGCCGCGCGCTCGCCGAGTTCGAGGTCGAGGGCCTGCCCACGGCCCTGCCGTTCCATCGCGCCGTGGTGGCCGACCCGGCCTTCACCGACAGCCCGTTCCGGGTGCACACCCGCTGGATCGAGACCGAGTTCGCCGCTTCCGTGCCCCCGTACGAGGGGGCGACCGCCGACGCCGCCGAGCCGGAGGAGCGCGAGCGGGTCACCGTGGAGGTCGGTGGTCGCCGGCTCGAGGTCGTCCTGCCCGCCCCGGGCGCCGTGACGTCGTTCGTCCCGCCGCTCGGCCCGGGCGTGCGCGTCGACACCGGCGTGGAGACCGGCTCGGTCATCGGCGGCGCGTTCGACTCGCTGCTCGCCAAGCTCATCGTCACGGGCGCCACCCGGCAGCAGGCGCTCGAGCGCTCGCGCCGTGCGCTCGACGAGATGCAGGTCGACGGGATGGCGACGCTGCTGCCGTTCCACCGCAAGGTGGTGCGCGACCAGGCCTTCACCAGCGAGCCGTTCACGGTGCACAACCGCTGGATCGAGACCGAGTTCGCCAACGACCTGGCGCCGTACGCCGGTGGTGCTGCGGCCGGCGAGGACACAGAGCCGCGCGAGACCGTGGTCGTCGAGGTCGGCGGCAAGCGGCTCGAGGTGTCGCTGCCCGCAGGGCTGGGCGCCTCCGCCGGCGGTGGCGGCGGCGGGGCCAAGAAGGGGGCGCCGAAGCGGTCGGCGAAGAAGTCCTCCGGCGCTGCGGCGTCCGGCGACACGCTCACCTCGCCGATGCAGGGGACCATCGTCAAGGTGGCGGTCGAGGACGGCGCCACCGTCGAGGCGGGCGAGCTCATCGTCGTGCTCGAGGCGATGAAGATGGAGCAGCCGCTCAACGCCCACAAGGCCGGCACCGTCACGGGGCTGTCCGCGGCGGTGGGCGAGGTCGTCACCTCCGGCGCGACCATCTGCGACATCAAGGACTGAGCGGCCCGCCGCAACAGTCGGCTTCAGAACGACGTGACGACCGTGATGCCGGGCGCCCGCCCGACCTCGGCCAGCGCCTCGCCCGCCTCGTCCAGCCCGACCTCACGGGTGATCAGCTCCTCCGGCCGCAGCCGGCCAGAGGCGACGAGAGCCAGCAGCTCGGGATAGGCGTGCGCCGCCATGCCGTGGCTGCCGAGCAGCTCCAGCTCGAGCGCGACCACGCGATCGAGAGGCACCAGCGGGCGACCCTGCGCGGGAGGCAGCAGGCCGACCTGCACGTGCCGGCCACGCGGGCGCAGGGACGACACGGAGTTTCCACACGTCGTCGCGCTGCCCAGCGCGT